>NZ_JARBDD010000015.1:0-12604 GCF_036577665.1 Gulosibacter sp. GYB002
TGTTCTCCGCCAGGATGCGATCTTCCACGAGGCGGACCACACGGTCCTTAGCATCCTGATCAAATTTTCTAGGCATGTTCCAGATTTTCCCATCTACTCAAACGGAACAAAACCTGGGGCACTTCAGCCGAAGACCAGGTGCTTGATGATCGTCGCTTCGGATTGTGGGTTGAAGATCGCGCGACTGTCTATGGCTACAGCGATCCTCCAAGCACTGTGGCGCTCACCTGGGACCAGGACGCGGCTGCGGGCGGCGACCAGTGGCAGGCTGCGCTTGACCGCTGCGAAGAAGAGTTCCTGAACGACCCAGAGACAGCAGCATTCCAGGCGAACAACGACGAAAACGACTTTGGTCGGGCCAGCGAACTGAGCACCGACGCCTATCGACTCGCTGCTGAAGACCCCGAGTGGGAAGCTGCCCGCAAACCTTGGAAACAGTGCCTGCAGGATAACGACCTGACCCCACCCGAGCAGCCGGAAGAGTGGAGCGCGCTGTCGAGACGCAGCAGCTGCTCGAGTCTGACGGCGCTGAATCGAGTCAAGAACTCCTTCGGATAGCAGTCATTGAGGCTCGGTGCAATAACGACACCTCACTCACTCAGCGACTGGGTGACCTGGTGGCCTCGTACGAGCAGCCACTTATCGACCGCCACGAGGCCGAACTGAAACCCCTTAAGGAACGTAAGCAAGAGATACTTCAGGCCGCGCGAGACTACATTGCAGCGAAGGGCTGAAATGCCAACACGAAACAAGATGACGCGCGAGCCTGCGCTTTCGAGGGTCGCGTTCCCGGGGCGAACCATCGTTGCTGCGTCAATTGTGCTGGTTGCTGTGGTTGGCGCGTTCTTGCTGGGCAAATTCACCACTTCGCCGCGCAATGACGCACTCGTTGCAGCTACCGCATCGATTCCAGCCACCGCGCACGTTGAGCGGCGGTCGGTGGTTGCCCAAACAGTGGTGCAGGGGGCGGTCTCCGAAGGGAAGACACAGCGAATTCGACCGGCAGCATTGCCTGAGGCCCCAGTCATCACTCGACAACTTTTGCAGACAGGCAGTGAAGTCACTCCGGGTGCGCTGCTTGGTTCGATTGCGGATGTGCCGGTGTTTGCGCTGCCGGCGCCATTGCCCCTCTATCGCGATCTGGTTGGCGGTGATGAGGGGGACGACGTCGCTGCCCTGCAAAGCTCGCTGTCACGAGCCGGTTATGCGGTCGAAGTGACGGGCAGGCTCGACTGGGACACAATGGCCACCGTCATCTCAATATTCAGTGAAGCGGGATACTCTCTTCCTACGCGTCCGATAGCCGCGCCACCGGCCGATGCCGTCGAGGAAGAGGCAACCGACGACGGCGCTGCGACTGAACAAGAGCCGTCAGTGACAGAGACAGTGGAGCCGGTAATTCCGGCGGCGGCTTTCGCCGCCGTCGAGAATGGCCGCGGCACTGTCATCTCAGCTGCCGCGCCGGCTCATACGGTCACAGACGAAGAACCTTTTGCAACCGTGCGGGTTGGCGACCGGATGATTACCGCAAGAGCCGATGTGGCCAGCGTCGAGCAGTTCTCGGAGGGCGCTACCGTAACCATCACCGGTGCCGGGACAACCTTTACAGGCACCATCGAGCGTGTCGGCGCCTTTGACGCGGGTGGGGAAGGGCGCTCACCCGGCCACGACATTGTGGTGAGCTCCACCGATCCCAAACTTGCCTCGCTAAACACCGGCACGCAGGTGCAGGTGAAACCAGAAATCACCGCTGATCAAGTAACCGCAGTACCGGTAACCGCGGTGCGGCACGATGACGAGGGCGACTACGTTTTGGTACCGCCCTCAGAAACTGCGCAATCACCTCGTCGGGTTTCGATTACCGTCATCACCAGTGCCGGCGGTTGGGCAGCGATTGAAGCACCTGGCTTGGATATTGGCGATCCGGTGCTGATATGAGCGCCCTCATTGAGCTACAGGGGGTCACGCGCCGTTACGGCACCGATGCCAGTGCCGGGGTGTTCGATATCGATCTAGAAATCCATTCCGGTGAATACATTGTGATCGTCGGTGCCTCGGGTGCCGGTAAGAGCACCCTGCTGCAGCTGATCGGGTTGTTGGATGTGCCCGATGAAGGAAGCTATTGCTACCAGGGTGCTGACATGCTCACCGTCAGCGAACGTGAGCGAGATAAGCTGCGCGCCACAAGTTTCGGGTTTGTCTTTCAGGCATCGCATGTGCTGCCACACCTGAGTGCGCACGCTAATGCTGCACTCGGAATGGTTCCGAACGCCGTACCGCTCGATGAACGATCCCAGCGAGCATATCGGGCGCTTCAGCGCCTCAATATCGCTTCTCGCGCACAGACTCCTGCCGGTGTGCTCTCGGGTGGTGAACGGCAGCGGCTGGCAATTGTCCGGGCACTGGCCACCGGTCCAGCTGTGGTGCTGGCAGATGAACCTACCGGCAGTCTCGACTCGCTCAACGGCGAACGAGTGCTCGAAGATCTCGAAAGTTTGCACGAGCTCGGCGCAACCGTCATCATCATCACTCACGACGAAAAAGTTGCCGAGCGCGCCCATCGCACTATTCGCATCGTTGATGGCCGGATCGTTGAAGACACCGGGCCGAATCCACCGTCGACGCGGCACACTGATGAACCCGTCGAAAGTGGCGCCGAAGCTTCGTCCGCCATGCAGCCAAGACCAAAGAACTGGCACGTACGAGCCGCCGATGTGGTCAGCGAGGCACTCACCGAAGTGTTGCTGCGGCGCATCCGCACCGGGTTCTTGGTGCTGGCCTTTGCGCTCGGAATTGGTGGACTTGTGACCTCGGTGGGCCTGAGCCAGACCGCAGCGGTACAAATTACCGATCAACTCGACGCGGCAGCCTTCGATGAAGTGCGCATCACGCTGCCAGAGGTTGCGCCGGATCAATTACGCGAGCAGCTCGTAGAGAGTCGCGAGCGCACGTTACAGCTACCGCACCTTGAATATGCCACCGCCAGTGTGCAGCTTCCCTTCGGCAGCACAGGAGTTTCTCGACTGCAGGGTGACGCGGAACCCCCAACTACGCCGCTTCAACTCATTGCAGTTGATGACTCGTTCTTTGCGGCGAACGACCTTACACTTTCACAGCCGCACCGAGTTGAGCTGTTTGCGGCATCAAATATTGCGACAGTTGCAGTGGTGGGAGCTGAAGCGCAGCGTGCGTTGCAGTTACCAAGCTCCGGCGAAGACGGCACACTCGTGGTTGGTGGTCACTATGTTCAGGTAGTTGACACTTTCACGACCGGTGACCGTCGCCCCGGGCTTGACAACGCCATACTCGTGCCGCTTTCGCTCCTATCAAAGTTGCCTTCGGGCCAGGCCGAATTGCTGATTCGCACCGAGCCTGGATATGCGGCAGCGATTGCCGAAGCGGCACCACTGCAGCTCGACGCTGCTGAACCCGGCAAGTACCGCGTACAAACCGTCGCTGACCTGCGGAACTTGCGTTTCGGAGTCGCTACCGACCTTGATGCGCTGGTGGGGATCATGGCGGTCACGCTGCTGGTGCTGGCCACGGTGAGTGCGTCGACGTCGATGTATCTTTCGGTGCTCGCGCGATCTTCCGAAATAGCCTTGCGGCGCGCCTTGGGGCTGTCACGTAGCGGAGTCGCCGCCCGATTTCTCGTCGAGGGCGTCTTGATAGGTTCCATCGGAGGAGCCCTTGGTGCGCTTGGCGGTGTGGTGGGCGTATTGCTCGTGTCATTGGCACAGGGTTGGGAAGCCCAAATATCATCCTGGCTTGTGCCTCTGAGCATGGGAATCGGTGTGATTTCAGGTCTCACCTCGGCAGCTGTGCCGGCGGTAATCGCCAGCCGTCAACCGCCCAGTTCAGCCCTGTAATCGCATCCGCAGACACGGCATGGTGGCGTTTCGCGCCTAACCGGGGTAGCCTGTTTAGGTTGTGCTTTGGCCGCTAGGCAGGCCAAGACAACAAGCACCGCGCGCGGGATCGGCCCGCGAGGCGGGAGAGGGATGCTTGCGGCATCCACTCGATGAAAGGAAAACACATGGCACCGAAGAAGAAGGTCGCGGGTCTGATCAAGCTGCAGATCCAGGCTGGCGCCGCTAACCCGGCACCCCCGGTTGGTCCGGCTCTGGGTCAGCACGGCGTCAACATCATGGAGTTCTGCAAGGCGTACAACGCCGCCACCGAGTCGCAGCGCGGCAACGTGGTTCCGGTTGAGATCACCGTGTACGAAGACCGTTCGTTCACGTTCACGCTCAAGACTCCGCCGGCAGCTGAACTCATCAAGAAGGCAGCCGGTGTGAAGAAGGGCTCGGGTGTGCCCCACACCAACAAGGTCGGCAAGATGACGCTCGACCAGTGCCGCGAAATCGGCCAGACCAAGATGGCCGACCTCAACGCCAACGACGTTGAAGCCGCTGCGAAGATCATCGCCGGTACTGCCCGTTCGATGGGCATCGAGGTCACCGGCAACTAGCCGCACCCGCGTGGGTTCGCATCCTGCACCGAGTGCACGGGGCATGAACGCCGCGCATCCCAACTTTTAGCGGGAGAGCCAGCCTGGCTCGTTCGACCGCACACTCTCGTAAGGAGCACAACATGGCAAAGAAGTCGAAGGCGTACCGCGCCGCGGCCGAAAAGATCGAAGAGGGCAAGCTCTACACCGTTGATGCGGCTGCCGTGCTTGCTAAAGAAACCGCCTCGCAGAAGTTTGACTCGACCGTCGAGGTTTCGATGCGTCTGGGCGTCGACCCCCGCAAGGCCGACCAGATGGTGCGCGGCACCGTCAACCTGCCGCACGGTACCGGTAAGACCGCTCGCGTGATCGTGTTCGCGCAGGGTCCCGCCGCCGAAGCTGCCCTCGCAGCCGGCGCCGACGAGGTCGGTAGCGACGAGCTCATCGCCAAGGTTGCTGACGGCTGGACCGACTTCGACTCGGCCGTCGCCACCCCCGACATGATGGGTAAGGTCGGTCGTCTCGGTAAGGTTCTCGGTCCCCGTGGCCTCATGCCGAACCCCAAGACCGGCACCGTGACCCCGGATGCAGCCAAGGCTGTTACCGACATTAAGGGCGGCAAGATCGAGTTCCGCGTTGACAAGCACTCGAACCTCCACTTCATCGTGGGTAAGGCTTCGTTCGACACCGACAAGCTCGAAGCGAACCTGCGCGCCGCGATCGAAGAGGTCGTGCGCCTCAAGCCGTCGTCGTCGAAGGGCCGCTACATCATGAAGGCCAACGTTTCGACCACGTTCGGCCCGAGCATCCCGCTCGACGTTTCGGCACTGTCGTAACCGTCAAAATTGATGACCGGTTCAGAGGGGTTCAGCATTAGCTGAGCCCCTCTGACGTTTCCCGCTTATAGGTGAGCTACCGGCGCAAATCAAACACGAGTTTGCCGCGCGTGTGCCCCTGCTCAATACGCGCGTGTGCCTCGGCAGCCTCGTCGAGACCAAATACCGCATCAACATGCACGCGCAGATCGCCCTGATCAAACAGCTGCGCGAGCGTGCGCAAAATGCGGCCCTCGGGCGAGAGTTTCAACACCGACGCCCGCAGTCCGCGGCCGGCCGCCGCGACCTCTTCGTGCATCGTTGGCCACGATCCGGTGGGTACATTGATGATCAGGCCGCCATCGCGCAGCACCGAAAGCGAACGCGTGCCGGTGTTGTCGTGCACGTTGCCGATCAAATCAATGACTACATCCACCGGTTCATCAATTACCTCTTCAAATCGCTCATTGCGATAGTCGATCACCCGGTCGGCACCCAGCTCTCGCAGCCACTCATGGTTGTGGACGGATGCGGTGGTGACCACCTGCGCGCCGTAAAACTTCGCCAGCTGCACCGCAAAATGGCCCACGCCACCGGCGCCGGCGTGGATGAGCATCCGCTGCCCGCTGTGCACCCGGGCTGCTTCAACAACCGCCCACCACGCGGTGAGTGCCGCCAGAGGCACCGCACCGGCCGCGGTCCAATCGAGCGAACGCGGCTTATGGGCTAGCGACATCATCGGCGCCGAAACATACTCGGCCTGCGCACCCTGATAGTGGGGTGTGAGCAGCATGCCCCACACCTCATCGCCCGGCTGAAATTCGGCGAGCTCAAACGGTGCTTTTACGACCACACCGGCAAATTCGCCACCGAGCACAAACGGGTGATCAATCACCGCGGCCATCCCAGATCCCGCGCGAGTCTTGGTCTCAATCGGGTTGATCCCGGAGGCATACACTCGCACCAGCACATCGCTATGCACCACGATCGGCAGCGGCATCTCGCGCACTTCGAGGCACTCGGTGCCGCCGATCCCGGTGGCAACCAGTGCGCGCATCCGATCGCCGGTGGGAAGCAGTGACGAAACATCCTTGGCAGTTGAGTCGGTCATGCCCCAAGTGTGCCCGAGGCGCGCTTGAGAAACCGTGACCGAATCGGCCGGATGCGGAGCGACTATTTACGCAAAAGGGTTAGTTTGGATGCACTTAGTGGAAGGAACTCGTAATGGCCGCAGTGGTTTCGCTCACCCCCGCACCCGTGATCGACCGCACCTACTTTGTGGACGTGTTTGACGCCGGCAAAGTCAACCGTGCAACCGAAATTCAGGAGTTCCTCTCGGGTAAGGGCATCAATGTTTCACGCACGCTGCGTGTTGCCGGCGTGCCCACCTCGGCAGTGCTGCCGATTGGTCGTGAAGATGAACATCTGCTTTTCCGCACCCCGCACCCGCAGATTTTGCGCATCCTGCCAATTCCAGGCCGGATGCGAGTAAACACTGCGATTCTCGAAACGAACGGGCGCACCACCAACGTCAACCAGCAAGCGGTGCCGATTCCGCAGCGCGCGTGGGATGACGTGATTGAAATGGCGGTCAACGAAATTCAGTCGCTGCGCGCTGACTGGCTGGTGGTTTCGGGATCGATTCCGCGCCATCCCGAAACCGACGAAAAGGTTGATCTGGGTGAGCTGTTCAGCGAGGCGCGACGTCTGGGCACCCGCGTGGCGTTTGATTCATCCGGTTCATCGCTCGAAAAATGGACGAACTCGGGGCTGGTTGACCTCATTAAGCCCAACGCTGATGAGATTGCCACGCTGGTGGGTCGTCATCTCGAAACCGTCGGCGATGTGCTCGAGGCCGGTCGGGAAGTGGTTGAAAACAGTGGCATCGAGGTGGCGCTGGTGTCGATGGGCGGCGATGGTGCGCTGGCCATCACCCGCGACGAAGCGTGGTGGGGATACGCTCCGGCGCGCGAGGTCGTGAACACCACCGGTGCCGGGGATGCGTCGCTCGCCGGTTTTGTTGGGCATTCGATTCAGGGGCGCGGCCAGGCTGGTGGTCGGGCCGACTACGGTACGCTGCCGAAGCTGTCGCTGCAGAAGGGGCTGCGCCACGCCGTCATGTACGGTGCGCTCGCCGTTGAGGTGCCCACCACGATCATCGAATCGATGGATACGCTGCCGCAGGCAACTGTTGAACGGCCCGACCCTGACAAGCCGCTGTCGGAGCCAACAAAGTTTTTTGAGACGCCGTCGGCCTAGAGCCGTTCGGTGCATCCTCGGCGGGGGAGGCCGTGCGAACGAGGATGCGGTGGCACAATGGCCGGCATGGTCTTTTTCCGTCCCACGCAGCCGGAATCGGCCGGGGCGCGGATTCCAGAACCTGGAGACTTCAGTCCGCTCGCCCTCGCGCTGGCCGACCCCGAGTCTCGCCCTGATGAGCTCGCCGAAGCTACTGCCGTCGATATCGCCAAAGCCAGGCTGCAGCCGGCGAGTTTTGTGGTGCCCGAAACCCGGCCGGCCGACTCGGTACTCGCGCCGAGTGTGGGCACGGTCTGGCGCGCGGGAATCCTCGACGAACTCAAACAGCCGCGAGTGAGCGGTGAGCTGGCAGGCCGCATCGTGTGCGCCGCCGAAGATACTAACCGCTGGTTGCAGGCGCGGCGTCGGGGAGTGACCGCAACCGATGCGGCGCGGCTGGCAAGCGCGAAATCGGTGCGTTCAGTGGTGATCGACAAGGTGCAGGGCGGCGGTTTCGTTGGGAATGCCTATACCGAGCACGGGCGCAAGCGCGAACCGCAGATTGTGGAATGGATGCGGCAGCGACACGATATCGCCGGCTGCGGGCTGCTGATTCGCGCGGCCGATAATGAACGGCATCTTGCCACGCCCGACGGCTTGGCGCAGTGGGGCGATGAGGTGGTGCTCGCCGAAATTAAGACCACCAATAAAGACTGGAACCGCATCCCGCCGAAATATCTGCGGCAGGTGTGGTGGCAGCAATATGTGGTTGGGGTTGAGCGCACGCTTTTTGTGTGGGAGGTGCACCACAATTTTGTGGTGCAGGATGCTGAGCCTCGCGCCGTGTGGATTGAGCGCGACGACGCGCAAATCGAAAAGCTCGTGCGGCTCGCCGACCACGTGCTCGAACAGCTCGACTCGCTGTAGGCAGAGTGCCCGCGGCTTTGCCGTGGATGCGCTGTGCAGGGTCGAGTCAAAATTGCTGTCATGACTGGCCTGGGCAGCGTAAAAGCATCACTTTTGCCCGCTGGTGCACAGTTTGGTTCGGCTAGAGTGTCCACACTCTTCTATCAATGACGCTAGTCGGGGTGAACCATGCCTTTTCGTTTTCGAGCCGCTTCGCTGATTGCAACAGCCGCCTGCACTCTGCTCTTTGTTTCCGCCTGTAGTGCTGGCGACGTTGCCCCGGGAACGACAGCGGCGGAATCCAATGACACCGGAACCGAGGCCGACGCTCGCGAGACTCTCGACCTCGCCCCGGTCGCTGACGGAGTGCTGCACACGTGCCTGACCGGCGACTACCGTCCCTTCAGCTATGCAGCCGGTGGTGCTGATGAGTTTGAAGGAATCGACATTGAGATGGTCGAGGCGTTCGCGGCAGACCTCTCGGAGCAGACGGGCCGTGACATCACAGTTGAGTACGTCAAGACCTCGTGGAAGGAACTCATGCCTACCTTCCTTTCGAGCTGCGACATCGCTGTTGGCGGTATCAGTGTCACCGACGAACGTAAGGAACAGGTGGCGTTTTCAATTCCGGTTATCCACGGCGGCAAGGCTGCGATCACCACGTGCGGTGACGAGGAGGACTTCGACACCATCGCAGAGATCAACCAGCCGACGACAGTGGTGATTACCCCGGTCGGTGGCACCAATGAAGAATTCGCGAATGAGCACTTCAGCGACGCCGAGATCATCCGCTTCGATGACAACAATTCGATTTTCGAAGAGATCGTTTCCGGGAACGCAAACGTGATGGTCACCGACGCCCCCGAGGTGGTTTGGGCTGCACACGAGCACCCCGAACTGTGCCAGGTGAATGCGGATGAACCCTTCAATACACAGGAACTCGCATACATGCTGCCCAAAGACGACGAAGAGTTTCGGGATGCGGTGAACACCTGGCTCGAGCGAGCCTTCGAAGATGGCACCTGGGACGAAGCCACCCGCGACTGGTTCGGCGAAGACTCGGTGTTTTCTTCCGAGAACCGGCCCGCAAGCTAACCAGATTACGGATGCCCGTGGCGTAGGCCGGTGCTGACTAGTGAACGGTGATGCTCGGCGTCACGCCGAGCAGCCCCTGGCTGGCACCGATTGGTTCGAGCCAGACCTTGCCGGCATAGTCGGGGCCGTCGCCCTGCAAAAGCCCTGCCTTGACGCCGATGAAGGTGACCGTCAGATGAGCCGCAAGCACCGCATCCGGTTCGGAAACTTCGCCGCTATCGGGGTCGATTCCGCTGGGAATATCAACCGCCACCACGAGCGGGCCGTTGTCGATTGCGGCCTTCACTGCGGCAACCACCTTGCGAGCGTTTCCACGCAGGGCGGGCGGCCCGCCCGCGGCCACGCCGCCCGAGCCGATGCCGAGCACGCCGTCGACCACAACATCAGCGGCTGCTGCGCTTGTGGCGGCCGCATTCGGATTGGCGGGGTCCGCCAGCAGGTGCGCGCCAGCGGCGAGAGCGGCTTCGGATGCGGCGGCGGGGAGTTTGCCCATCGCCGCGACGATCTCTACCGAAGCACCAGCGCGTGCGAGCTCGGCCGCAGCATAGAGCGCATCCCCGCCGTTGTCGCCGGCGCCGGCGAGCACGGTGACGCGGGCTGTTGTTGGTGTGGGCAGTAGGCTCAGCACGTGGTCGGCGAGCGCTGCCGATGCGCGCTGCATGAGCGGCACATTGCGTGCGAGCAGGGGCGCTTCGGCGGCGCGGATTTGCGCGGCGGTGTATCCGAGTTTCGGCATGTCTTCAGTATCTCGCGCCAGTTCGCGACCTAACTCAGATTTCTGCTTGCGCCTGCGTAACGTCTATGGCTACTATTGACACAGCCTTAGACCGCTGGTGACTGGCGTGTGCGCAAGCAGATGTCAGACGAAGGTTCCGATGAGACGGCCCGCGCAGGTGACCACGAGCATTCTCGCATGCGCATTCGCGCGTTCGCGCTCCGGCCATCTGCCGGAGCGTTTTTTCGTGGACTTGGTGCCTCGTAGAGAAGCGCACCGGCGGTGCGTCCGGCGCATCCGTGTCGGACGTGCAACAGCATTGAGAGGAGACCCATGGCGAACAAGGACGCAGCTATCGCCGAACTCACGGACAAGTTCCGCGAGTCGTCGGCGATTGTGCTGACCGAGTACCGCGGTCTCACCGTGACGCAGCTAAAGACGCTGCGCCGTTCACTCGGTGAGCACGCAACCTACGCCGTGGCAAAGAACACGCTCGCCAAGATCGCGGCCAAGAACGCCGAGATCGAAGGCATCGACGACTACCTGAGCGGTCCGACCGCTATCACGTTTGTGACCGGTGAAGTTGTCGACGCTGCCAAGGCACTGCGCGACTTTGCCAAGGACAACCCTCTCCTGGTGATCAAGGGCGGCTACTTCGACAGCAAGCCGCTCACCCCGGAAGAGGTCAACAAGCTCGCCGACCTCGAGTCCCGCGAAACGCTGCTCGGCAAGCTTGCCGGCGCGTTCAAGGCCTCGATGTTCGGTGCCGCATACATGTTCACCGCGCCTGCGTCGAAGGCGGTTCGCACTATCGACGCGCTGCGCGAAAAGCAGGAATCCGCGAACTAGTCCAACCGGACCCGCGGCGTAATTTCACCATCTAAGGAGATACAAAATGGCAAAGCTCACCGCTGAAGAGCTCATCGAGCAGTTCAAGGAGCTCACCCTCATCGAGCTCAGCGACTTCGTGAAGCTCTTCGAAGAGACCTTCGACGTTACCGCTGCTGCTCCGGTTGCAGTTGCTGCTGCGGGCGCCCCCGCTGCCGGTGGCGACGCTCCGGCTGCTGAGGAGAAGGACGAGTTCGACGTCATCCTCGAAGCCGCTGGCGACAAGAAGATCGCCGTCATCAAGGAGGTGCGTGGTCTGACCTCGCTCGGCCTGGGTGAGGCTAAGGCTCTCGTTGACGGTGCCCCCAAGGCTGTGCTCGAGGGTGTCAACAAGGAAACCGCCGAGAAGGCCAAGGAAGCCCTCGAGGGCGCTGGCGCAACCGTGACCCTCAAGTAGTCACGTTTTTCTCGCGGCTCAGCCGCAAACCTGGTGCGGGTCCAACTGAAAGGTTGGGCCCGCATCGTTTTTTCCTGAGCGTGCCGGGCGAGGGGTCAGTCTTTAGGTAGATCTTTAGAGATGCGGTCGGAATTGCCGCACTGTGACGGTAGTATCTCTATCAGATTGTTATTTTTCGTGGCCGGTGGCCTGACTCAGGGGGATGGGGCATGCTTCGCTCACCAGCATCGAGCTGGCACAAGCTGGTCGGCACCTCGCTTGTTGTTGCCGGTCTAGTCCTGGTCGCTCCCGCGCTCACCGCAGCGGCCGACGTTCCCGATAGCACCGACGGCATTTTTTCAGTGGATCAAGACGGCCGCGTCGATCAGCCCGGCGAGCTCGTGACTGACCCACCCCAGCCCGAACCGACCGGAACTGAAATTCACGAACCGCCGGCGGATCCGACGACGACGCCCGAACCGACTGAAACCGGTGCGCCGACAGAAACTGCACAGCCCACTCCGACTCAGAAACCCAGTGAAACCGTCGGCGACCCGACGCTCACGTCGGGCGAGACGACTGAACCGGATGCCACCACCACTGAACCTGCTCCGGACGAGTCTACGACGCCACCCTCGCCGACGGAGCGCCCGGAGGCCACTGAAACTGCGCCCGCGACCGATGAGGACGGCAGTGACAATGCCGGTAGCGGCGGTGGGGCAGTGGTGCCTGCCGAGCCTGGTAATGGCGGTGCTGTGCAGCCGCGGGTGACTTCGACGCATGCTTCTGTTGAGGGGTACGAAAGCGTGCCTGCCGGTGCGTTCGAGGATGCATTAAAGACTTCGGCTGATAAAGCCGGTCAGCAAGAGGGTGCGGCCAAAAAGCAGAAGATTGTCGGCACCGGTGTTGATGGCACATTTGGCGTGTTTGGCTGGTTTGCTGTTGCGCTCGGAGTTTCCGGGCTACTGCTGCGGCTGCGCCTGCGTCGCAACGCCTAGGTGTACTGACCACGGAGGTTAGGCACGCGCGGCGGGTCGGCTGGACATAGGGGAAGACCTCTGATTGGAGTGTGGGACTTACCACAGCCGCCATCTCGCACATACAGAGGTCTTCCATGTCCC
>NZ_JARBDD010000016.1:0-159438 GCF_036577665.1 Gulosibacter sp. GYB002
ACCAGCCGGTGTACACCGAGGTGACTGTCACCGAGGGTGAGGTTGCTGAGGTTGCCGCACCGAAGTTCACCGATGAAGAGACCGGTGAAGAGCGTGACATGCCTGAAGGCACCACCTTCGCGCTGAACGACGACGACATCGAGGGTGTTTGGATCGACGAGGAGACCGGTGAGATCAAGTCGTCGGCTACCAACGCTGCTCCTGCCACCAACGTGTACGAAGTGGTCGTGACCTACCCCGATGGTTCGTCGGAGACGGTTGTGGCTACTGTGAACGTTGTTGCAACTGAGCAGGCCAAGCTCTACCAGCCGGTGTACACCGAGGTGACTGTCACCGAGGGTGAGGTTGCTGAGGTTGCCGCACCGAAGTTCACCGATGAAGAGACCGGTGAAGAGCGTGACATGCCTGAAGGCACCACCTTCGCGCTGAACGACGGTGAGATCGACGGCGTCGAGATCAACCCGGAGACCGGTGAGATCAAGTCGTCGGCTACCTACGCTGCTCCTGCGACCAACGTGTACGAAGTGCTCGTGACCTACCCCGATGGCTCGAGCGAGGTCGTGGTCGCAACGGTTCACGTGATCGAAACCTCCGGCGAGACCGAGGAGCCCGGTGAGACCGAGGAGCCCGGTGAGACCGAGGAGCCCGGTGAGACCGAGCAGCCTGGTGAGACCGAGCAGCCTGGTGAGACCGAGCAGCCCGGTGAGGTCATCAAGCCGACCGAAGACAAGAAGGACGAAAAGCCCGCCCTTCCCAGCACCGGTGCGGAAACCGGTGGCCTCCTGGCCGCTGTTGCTGCACTCCTCGCCGGTGGTGCGGCTCTCGTGACCCGTCGCCGCAAGAGCGAACAGTAAGAGAGCCTCTTACTCGACGTTCACTAGCTGAACACGGTATGGCCCCGCTCCCTTGGGAACGGGGCCATACCCGTCTCATCAGTAAGAACAACACGCAGCACCGTCGCAAACAGCCAACTAGCAACGGCACCAGCTCTTCAACTCACAAGCCAGCTCTTCATCTCACAAGCCAGCTACTCATCCCACAGGCCAGGGCGAAAACTCCCAGCGGCAGGTCAAACAGCTCGTGCCACAGTAAAACCATGAACAACGACACTGCACCCACCGAACACACGCCAGAACAGCAGGCGGCCCTCGAGCGCCTCAACATCGCGCAAAAAAATCTCGTGAGGGCCCGCGCCGCATACGAAAAAGCCGCCGAAGGGCTTAAAGCCATCGAAGCCTTCGACGAGGCCATGAAACCCCTCATGGCGTACTACGACAACGGCTGGCTGGCCGACGTCAACGCAACCGACTCGATCTACGAGCGACCCGAAGCGGCAGGCGAAGACGAAATCTGGAACATGCACGGCGGTCAGTACGAGCTCATGCGCGAACTGCTCGCCATCTCGTCACGCTTCTTCGTGCACGTCCCAGGACAAGAAGAAGACAACTAGCGCGGTACTTTCAATATACGAGTGGGCCCACCGCATCCAATGTGATACTTGGCGTATGGACAGTTCGCCCGAACTCAAGCGCAAGTTCGGTATCGCGGTGCTCTGGGTTGCGGGCCTCAACCTTGCCTACTTCGGCGTCGAGTTCACCATGGCGCTCAAACTCGGGTCGGTGTCGCTGCTCGCCGACTCCATCGACCTGCTCGAAGATGTCGCCATCAACA
This sequence comes from Gulosibacter sp. GYB002, assembly GCF_036577665.1. Lineage (NCBI taxonomy): Bacteria > Bacillati > Actinomycetota > Actinomycetes > Micrococcales > Microbacteriaceae > Gulosibacter > Gulosibacter sp. GYB002. The sequence goes on from NZ_JARBDD010000016.1 coordinate 1,672, forward strand.
TCCTGATCTTCCTCGCCCTCGGATGGTCGCTGCACGCCCGCGCCGTAACCGGCAAAGTGCTCGCATTCATCATCTGCATCCCAGCACTATTCGCCGCCGGCGAAGCGATCCGCAAAGTCATCAACCCCGACGCGCCAGATCCGCTCCTTCTCGCACTCACCGCGGGCGGCGCCGGCATCGTCAACCTGGCCTGTGCGCTCATCCTGGTGCCCTTCCGAAAAACTCAAAGCTCAATGGCGCGCGTCGCCTATTTGTCGGCCCGCAACGACGTCATCGTAAACATCCTCATCATCCTGATCGGATTCATCACCGCACTCACCCGATCAGGTTGGCCAGACATCATCCTCGGCATCACCATCATCGCTATCAATGTATTTGCCGCCAAAGAGGTGTGGCAGATTGCCCACCTCGAGCATCTCGAAGCGCGAGCATTGACAGGAAAACTCGACGAAGAAGATCTACTCGGTTAGTTCGCGGCACCGTAGAGGCGCGCGCTCGTTTGTGAGATCCGTGCGGTAAGTTGCGCTGCATCCACGCCCCGCAGCCGGGCGAGTTCGTTGACGGTCGCGTGCAGGGATGCGATCACTTCTTGCGCCGGGTCGGTTGCAGTACCGGATGCGGCGGGCAGGTCGGTCTCAAGCAGCAGCCGGCCCTCTGGCACCTGCGTGGCATAGGCGCGCCCACGCTTAGTGCCGAGCATTTGCGTGCCCACCGAAATAAATCCGCCCGCACGCATCAGCCGCGTTAGCTCGTCGCTCGTGCCGCCGAAGCGATGAAAAACCGGCACGAGTGCGGCAGTGTCCACCCGGCACCTGGCCAATAAATCAAGCACCTCAGTGGCGGCGCGCACCGCGTGAATCGACAGGATAAACGGCAGGTCCGACACCGCCTGCTGTATCGCCCGCAGTATCCGGCGCAACACTTCGAGCTGTGTTACAGCCGGCGCCGCAGCGAGCCGCCGCGGCGCAAAATCGAGCCCGATCTCGCCAATAAACCGGGTGCGGGCGAGCGCATCCTGAAAAACCGCGAGCTCATGCTCGGCATCGTCGCCGATATACCAGGGATGAAAACCGAGCGAGAGAAGCGGTGCCTTCGGTTGCCGGGTGCTGGGATGCATCCCCAGGCGCTGCCGCTCATCAGTCACAAGCTGCACGAAACCCGACGGCGTGACCGTTTGCGCGACCACCGTGATGCCCGCATCCGTTAGTTGCTGCACGAGCGGCCCGCGTGCCGGCGGCGGCACGAAATCGTAGTGGTAGTGGGTGTCGAGCAGTGCTGTCACGACTCTGTTGGGGGCTGATTTTCGTCGGCCGGGTTGCCGATGCGCGGGGCGAGCGGAGTTTCTTCAAGCCCAACCAGGCGGCGGATCACCTTGCCCGCGAGCATCTGCCCCATAATCGGCGGCATATAGCTCATGGTGCCGAGCGTTTCGGCTTTGGTGCCGCTGCCCTTGTCGGCAATATTGACCGGCACTTCGGATGAATACAGCACCTCGAGTCCGCGGATGCGGCGGCGGATGCACACCTGTCGGATCGCTTTGGCGAGCGGGCAGAGTTTGGTTTTGTGGATTTTCGCGAAGCTGAGGTAGCTCGGGTCGAGCTTGTTGCCGCCGCCCATGGACGAGAGGAGGTGCACGCGGTTTTCGGCGCACCACTGCGCAATTTCGATTTTGCTGGTGACGACGTCGATGCAGTCGATCACGTAGTCGGGGCGCGGGAACTGGGCGAATTCGGATGCGAGATTGTCGCGGTTGAGATAAACCTGCTTGGCGTGGATGGTGCAGTCGGGGTTGATATCGGCGACCATGCCGGCCATGACTTCGGCTTTGACCCGGCCGACTGTCGACACGAAGGCGATCGCCTGCCGGTTGATGTTGCTGGGTTCGATGGTGTCGCGGTCGAGCAGGATGAGCGTGCCGACGCCACCGCGCGCGAGGGCTTCGGCGCAGGAGGAGCCGACACCGCCGAGGCCGACGACCATGACCGTGGCGTTCTGGAGTTTTTCGAGGCCTTCGTCACCGAGTAGCAGCTTGAGCCGCGCGAACCGCTCGTTCGTCATGGTTGTCTCGATTCTGTGGGTGGGTGTTGGCGCGGATGATTGAGCCTGGTCAGGGGGGCGTTAGGGATGCGTGGGACGCGGCGTGCGTTGGCTCGTCAGCGTTGGTGCGGATGCGGTGCGTCACGACTGCATCGATGTGCCACCCGTCAGAATAGTGCGTCGCGCAGGTGTCGCGTGGACGCTCGCCGCCGCATCCCTCCGCATCCCGCCCACTGCCGTGCTGTTGCGTTTGAGAGTCACCGAAAATGCTCGGGTACACCGCTATGACGGTGTACCTGAGTGGTTGCGGTGTACCTGAGTGCAGTGTTCGTCTGTACCGCGCTCGTGGCGGCCGCGGGGCGGGGCTCGCTGCGCCGCATCCCGCGCTCGCCGCATCCGGCCTCGCCTCGCCGCATCTCGCCTCGCCGCATCTCGCCATTCGCCGTTCGCCGTTCGCCGTTCGCCGTTCGCCGTTCGCGGTTCGCGGTTCGCCGCGCTGCACTCGCCGCTCGCCGCCGCTCGCCGCTGGCCCGCCGCATCCCGTTTCGCGCACTCCACCCCAGTGCAACCCACCTAGCCGTGTTCTGTGTGGGTTCGCGTTAATTGTGTGTGTTGTGCCACATGCAGATGACGCGAAGGCACACAGAACCGGGTTGAGTTGGCGCAGTGCTGCGCTCGCCGCCGCATCCCACCGCATCCCGCCCACTGCCGTGCTGTTGCGTTTGAGAGTCACCGAAAATGCTCGGGTACACCGCTATGACGGTGTACCCGAGTGGTTGCGGTGTACCTGAGTGGTTGCGGTGTACCCGGGTGGCAGTGTTCGTCTGTACCGCGATGCGCCGCACTGCGCTCACCGCCGTTCGCCGCGATGCGGGCGGCGATTGGGGGAGCGGCGGCGGCGATGCGACGCATCCAGCGCCTCAAAGTTGAGCCGCTCACACTCAACTCTCAGGTTTACAGACTTGACACGGGTTGGCTCAGGTGTATTCTTGAGTCAGATCGACTCAGGGTTTGACCTGGGGTTTTCAAGAGAAGTACTTCAAAGAAAGCACTTCAAGAAAGCGCCCGCCGCGAACCCCGATCGAGAACTTTTCACCCCAAACCTCAAAACAAAAGGAGCCCAACTATGTCTCGTGCCGTTGGAATTGACCTCGGTACCACTAACTCAGTCGTGTCCGTCCTCGAGGGTGGCGAGCCGAAGGTCATCGCCAACGCCGAGGGCGCTCGTACCACCCCCTCGGTGGTTGGTTTCACCAAGGATGGCGAGGTGCTGGTCGGTGAGCCGGCCAAGCGCCAGGCGGTCACCAACGTCGACCGCACCATCGCATCGGTGAAGCGCCACATGGGCACCGACTGGACCCAGGAAATCGACTCGAAGAAGTACACTCCGCAGGAGATTTCGGCCCGCATCCTCGGCAAGCTCAAGCGCGATGCTGAAACCTACCTCGGTGACACCGTCACCGACGCCGTGATCACCGTTCCCGCCTACTTCAACGACGCCGAACGTCAGGCCACCAAGGAAGCCGGTGAGATCGCCGGGCTCAACGTGCTGCGCATCGTGAACGAGCCCACCGCCGCCGCGCTCGCCTACGGTCTCGACAAGGGTCAGGAAGACGAGCTCATCCTGGTGTTCGACCTCGGCGGCGGTACCTTCGACGTTTCGCTGCTCGAAGTTGGTAAGGACGACGACTTCTCGACCATCCAGGTGCGCGCCACTGCAGGTGACAACCGCCTCGGTGGTGACGACTGGGACCAGCGTGTCGTTGACTACCTCGTCGGCGAGTTCAAGAGCCAGACCGGTGTTGACGTTTCAAACGACAAGATCGCTCTGCAGCGTCTGAAAGAAGCCGCTGAGCAGGCCAAGAAGGAGCTGTCGAGCTCGACCAGCAGCAGCATCCAGCTGCCCTACCTCTCGCTCACCAACGAGGGCCCCGCAAACCTCGACACGACCCTGAGCCGTGCGAAGTTCCAGGAACTTACCGCCGATCTGCTCGAGCGCACCAAGAAGCCGTTCAACGACGTCATTCGTGAAGCCGGCGTCAGCGTCAGCGACATTAACCACGTCGTGCTCGTTGGTGGTTCGACCCGTATGCCCGCCGTCACCGACCTCGTGAAGGAGCTCACCGGTGGTCGCGAGCCCAACAAGGGTGTAAACCCCGATGAGGTTGTGGCAGTCGGTGCCGCTCTGCAGGCCGCAGTGCTGAAGGGCGAGCGCAAGGATGTGCTGCTCATTGACGTCACCCCGCTGAGCCTCGGTATTGAGACCAAGGGCGGCATCATGACCAAGCTCATCGACCGCAACACCGCGATCCCCACCAAGCGCTCGGAGACCTTCACCACCGCTGAAGACAACCAGCCTTCGGTGCAGATCCAGGTGTTCCAGGGTGAGCGTGAGTTCACTCGCGACAACAAGGCCCTCGGCACCTTCGAGCTGACCGGTATAGCCCCGGCCCCGCGCGGTATCCCGCAGATCGAGGTCACCTTCGACATCGACGCCAACGGTATCGTCCACGTGTCGGCCACCGACAAGGGCACGGGCAAGGAGCAGTCGATGACCATTTCGGGTGGCTCGAAGCTGCCGCAGGAAGACATCGATCGCATGGTCCGCGAGGCTGCCGAGCACGAGGCCGAAGACAAGAAGCGTCGCGAGGCTGCCGAGCAGCGTAACGTCGCCGAGTCGACCGCTTACCAGGTTGAAAAGGTCATTAACGAGAACGAAGACAAGCTGCCCGCCGACGTGAAGAACTCGGTGCAGGAGGATGTCGACGCGCTCAAGACCGCCCTCGCTGGCGACGACGACGACGCGGTGAAGGCCGCGCTCGACAAGCTCAACGAGTCGCAGCAGCAGCTCGGTCAGGCCATCTATGCTGCCAGCCAGGAAGAGGCCGCGCCGCAGACTCCCACCGACGGTGCCGCCCCGGCCGACGACGAGGACATCGTCGACGCCGAGGTTGTTGACGACGAAGACGAGCAGAGCAAGTAAACGGAGAAGAAAACGCCATGACCGACGAGAACCGCAACCAACCCGAGGGTGACGAGGTTCGCGACGACATGGCGGCGGCCGGTGCAGCGGATGCATCGGCCGCCGGCCGTGACGGCGTGACCGAAGAACCCAGCGCCGCCAGCGCGGACGCATCGGACGCTGAGGCACCCGCAGCGGATAACGCCGACGATCTGCCCACCATCAGCGATGACGATCTGCGCGATCTGCTCAACGAGGCGATGGCACCGCCGGCAACCGACGGTGACGAACCGGCCGAGGCTGCCGAAACCGAGTCGGAACACCTCGAAGATCTGCGCCGCGTGACCGCCGAATATGCCAACTACCGCCGCCGCACCGAGCGTGAAAAAGCCGAATTGCGCAGTCACGCCACCGCTTCACTCGTGAAGCAGCTGCTGCCCGTGGTCGACGACCTTGGCCGCGCCAAGCAGGCCGGCGACCTTGAAGATGGCTCGGCAATGCGCGTCATCGCCGACAAGCTGCTCGGCATTATCGAACGGATGGGCGTGGAGGCATACGGCGCCACCGGCGAAACCTTCGACCCGACAATCCACGAAGCGATCGCGCAGCTGCCCAACCCCGAGGTTGAGGTAGAGACGATCGCCGATGTGGTGGAACTCGGCTACCGCATTGGTGAGATCGAGCTGCGGCCGGCCAAGGTGGCCGTGTTCGTGCCGGCATCCTAATCAACACACCTCAGCGCACAGCGTGCGAAACTCACGCACGCTGTGCGCCCACAAACTCAACCAACAAACACAGCGAAAGTGGGTGACGAACTATGGCGAGCCAAGACTGGTTTGAAAAAGACTTCTACAAAACGCTCGGCGTGAGCAGCGATGTTTCGGCTGCAGAGCTGAAGAAGGTCTACCGCAAGCTGGCGCGCAAGTACCACCCCGACTCGAACCCTGGCGATAAGGCCGCCGAAGAGAAATTCAAGGAAATCTCTGAGGCCTACGATGTGCTTTCTGACCAGCAGAAACGCAAAGAGTACGACCAGATTCGCGCGATGGGATCCGGTGCCCGCTTCTCGGCGGGTGGTCCGGGCGCAGCGGGTGGTTTTGAAGATCTTTTCGGGGGCCTGTTCAATCAGGGCGCCGGAAGCCCCGGCGGCAGCTGGTCGTACTCGACCCGAGCCGGTGGCGCCGGCCCCGGCTACGAAGACCTGCTTGGCGGCCTATTCGGGGGCGCGGGCGGATACGGTCCCGCCGGTTTCGGGGGCCGTGCGGCCCCGCAGCGTGGCCAGGACCAGCGCGCGCAAACCACGCTCGACTTCACCACCGCGGTGCTCGGCGGGAAGATCGACCTCACAACCGGTGACGGCCGCAGCTTCACCGTAAATATTCCCGCTGGAGTGAAGGACGGGCAGAAGATTCGGCTGCGCGGTAAGGGCGCACCGAGCCCCACCGGCGGCGAAGCGGGCGACATCATCCTCGAAATTTCCGTGCGCTCGCATCCGGTGTTTGAACGCGACGGTGACAATCTGCGCATCAAACTGCCGGTAACCTTCGCCGAGGCCGTTAACGGCGCCACCGTTGAAGTGCCGACGCTTTCGGGCAGCCCGGTGAAGGTGCGCGTGCCGGCCAACTCGAGTGGTGGCCGCGTACTGCGGGTCAAGGGCCGCGGTGTCGCAACCAAGAAACACACCGGTGACCTGCTCGTTGAGCTACAGATTGCGGTGCCGAACCGCCTGAGTGAAGAACAGCAAAAGGCACTGGATACGTTCATCGCCGCCTCGCCCGCTGAGAACCCGCGCGAGGATCTGCTTCGCTCGGCATCGGCGAGGTGATGGGCATGGTGAAAATAACCGACAAACAATTCGGCGAAGACGACCCGGTGTTCCCGATCGCCGTCGCCGCCGAACTGGCGGGGATGCATCCACAAACTCTCCGGCAGTACGATCGCCTCGGTCTCGTGGTGCCCGCGCGCACCGCGGGCCGGGTGCGGCGCTACTCAACCGCCGATGTGAACCGGTTGCGTGAAATTGGCGAGCTGTCTGCAGCTGGCATTGGCCTGGAAGGGATTTCGCGGGTGGTGCAGCTGCGACGCGAGGTGTCGGAGCTGCGCAAGCGCGTGCGCGAGCTCGAATCAGCGCTCGCGGATGATCGTCTGGCTCGGCAATCGGGCCGCGTGTTTGCTGCCGGTCACGGTGAGATCGTGGCTCTGCGCCACGGCACCCGAGTGCGGGCACGCACTGAGCTCGTGCGATGGTATCCGCCGGCCGTTTCGGGTGATACTTGAGGTCGATTTACTGAGGGACTTACGCCGTGGTGCTTACATCGACGCGACGCCGGTGGCAGACTGGCTAGTATCCGCGCGGTGTGCGGCAACCGGGCGATGATTTTCGGTGAGGGGATGCTTGGTGGCAGATTTCGAAAAACTCGAGACGGCTGACGAAGCGACTCACTCGCACAGTGCACATGAGATTGCCGTGGCCGTGAGTGAGCGTAAGCGTGCTCGGCGTAAGCAGGGCATCGGGTTGGTGATCGCGGTCGTCGTGGCCTGCGCGGCAGTCGGCGGCACCGGTGTCGCGCTGGCTGGCGTTTCGGGGCAGCACGACGCGATTGTGGTTGCGGTGCCAAGCGGCACGACCACACCCACTGCAACACCAACGCCAATCAGCGCACCAACATCAACGCGCGCCCAGCCGAACGGGTCTGCCCAGGGGCTGCAGATCGACATCGACGATCCAAATAGCATCACCACGCTCGTCAACAAGCAGCGACCGCTGCCAAAAGACTTCGTTCCCAAGAATCTTGTCAAGCTTTCGAGCGTGGGCGTCCCCTCAGTGAACGACCACTCGATGCGCCGCGAAGCCGCCGATGCTTCGCGCGAGCTCTACGATGCGGCCGGTAAGGCCGGCTATCACCTCAACTTCGCGAGCGGCTACCGCAGCTACGAACTGCAGACCGAGCTCTACACCGAATATGTTGAGCAGCTCGGGCAGGAAGCCGCGGATGCAACCAGCGCCAAGCCTGGATTCAGCGAGCATCAGACCGGCCTGGCAGTGGATATTTTTGAGACCAGCACCGATTGCATCCTCGAGGGTTGCTTTGGCAAGACCAAAGCCGGCAAGTGGCTCAAAGAAAACTCGTGGAAGTACGGGTTCATTTTGCGTTACGAAAACGGCACCCAGGATGTGGTGGGTTACGAGTACGAGCCGTGGCACTTCCGCTACGTCGGTAAAGATGTGGCCGCGGCCTACCACGAGTCGGGTGCGCGTACCTACGAAGAGTTTGTCGGCGCCCAGGCCGCGCCCGACTACAAGAAGCCTTAAGCCTGCCCGCTGCTACAGGCAGCCGGCCAACACCTCTCGCATCGCCGCATCCTCGGCCTCGGTGACCCACAGCTGATAGGTGGCTTTCACCGCGATCTGCCGCGATATATACGTGCAGTGATACGACTCGTCCGGCGGCAGCCACTGGGATGCATCCGATGACATTTTTTCGTCATTCACCCAGTCTTGGGTTGCCTGCAGATTGAGCGGATCGTTGGCGAACGCCACCCGCTGCTCGTAGCTCAGATCCTGTGCACCGGTGCGCCAGGCGTTATACACCGCGACGACGTGGTCGATCTGCACCCGCTCGCTCGTACCCTGGCCGCGCTGGAAGCTGACCGTTTCACCGGTGTAGGGATCTTCGAGCACGCCCGTATCGACGCGGCAGTTATCGCGCAGTAGGTGCACCTGCTCGAGCTGCGACTCGAGGGTTTCGTTGCGGGTGTTGCAGCCGTCGCCATCGAGGTCTGCCCAGCCATCACCGAAGTGTGCCGCGCGGTCGAATGGGCCATCCCACTCGGTGCGGTCGGCAACCGGGATGCTGTCGAGCACTTCGAGCGCGGTGGCGGCCATCTCGGCCTGCTCGTTTCCGGCATCACCGGGTTGTTTCTCGGCATTCTCTACCTGATCGGCGAGTTTGGGGTAGGCATCGGCGGTTGATTGTGGGCGATCTGCGGGCGTGCCGAGGTCGCCGGCTGCCGAGCATCCGCTCAGCAGTGTGACCGATAGCAGCCCTGCGGCGCATCCCAGTAGCCGCGGCCCTCGGTTGCGCCCCGTCATAGCTGCACACCGAGAATTTCGGCGAGCTGCGCGGCGGTGTTCACCACCGCGACCGCGCCCTCATCTTCGCCGGTGCGGCCGTATCCCCATGTGACGTACACGCAGGGCACTCCGTGTTGGGCCGATCCCTGCACGTCGTAGTAGCGGTCGCCGATCATGAGCACATTCGACAGGTCGATGCCCAGCGCATCCAGTCGTCGTAGCGCCTCAGCCACGACATCTTCTTTTTTGGAGCGCGACTCGTCTTCGCTGGCGCCGGTGATCGTCTCGAATTCATTGAGCAGGTTGTAGTGGTGCAGCACTCGCCGGGCCGCCGATTCAGGTTTGCTGGTGGCGGTTGATTGCGGCATTCCGGATGCGTGCAGCGCGCGAATGATCTCGGGAATGCCGGCAAACGGTGGGGTGCCGTCGAGGCCGATCTCATCGTGAATTTCGCGGTAGGTTTGCAGCGCGTGCTGCACCTCGATGGCGTCGTCGAGGTGTTCGCGTTTGAACGAGTCGATGATCGGCGGGCCCACGTAGCTCAGCAGCGTTGCATCGCTGGGGATCGGCATCCGGAACGTGTCGAAGGTTTTGCGCATCGCGTCGACGATGCCGGCGGCCGAGTCGGAGATGGTGCCGTCGAGGTCCCAGAGCACGGCGGTGTAGGGGCCGGCGCCGGTGCCGCGGGCAAAATCCACCGGGGTGACCGGGCGGAATAGGGGCTGGGAAGAGTCGGCTTCGGTTTCGGTCGCTTCGGGCTGTATGACGGTGATTGAGGCGGGTGAAAAGTTGCCGGCCGCATCCCCGTCGCCTGATCGTCCTCGGGATGCGCCACCGGTTGCTTCGCGAGCCGCGGCCGCCGTTTCGGCGGCGTCGGTTGCGGGATGCGCGTAGTTGCCCTCGGCTTCGCGAGCGGCCTCGCGTAATTGCGCCTGCCGGTCGACTTCCTCGAGTAGAGGAGCGTCGGGTGCGACCTCGTTCGCGTCGAGGTCGGCTGAATCGTCGTAGTCGTTACGGAAGTCGGTCACTCTGCCAGGGTAGCGGGGCTTGACGCGGGATTCGCTAACGGCTGCGGCTGGCGTGAAGCTCGCGGGCCTCACGCAGCAGCCGCCGGGCAGAGTGTTCCCAGGTGTACTGGCGCATATGTTCGCGTCCGGCGGTGGATGTGGCCGCGTAGTTATCGGGATGCGAGAGCTCGCGCACCCGGGCGGCGAACGCATCGGGGTCGGTGGGTGAGAAGTACTTGGCGCCGGGGCCGGCAACTTCGTGGAAGATTTCGAGTTCGCTCACTACTGCGGGAGTGCCGAGCTCGAGCGCCTCGGCGATCGGTAGCCCGTAGCCTTCATCCAGCGAACCGGTGACGAGGATGGCATCGTCGGCAAGCAGCCGCGCATATTCGGCGTCGGAGACACCGTTGTGGAAGGTCACCTGGGCGCCCTGGGGGATGAGCGCCTCGAGTTCGCGGCGGCGATCGTCGCGGATACGACTGAGCAGGTGTAGGCGATGCTGCGGCAGCTGCGCCATACCGTGAATGAGCGTTTCGACGTTTTTGTAGGGCATGAATGAGCCCATGTAGACGAGGTTGCGGCCGCGCAGTGTCGCGCTTGGTGAGGCGCTTGCGGCTTTCTCTGGTAGCAGCGCGGCGAGGTCTTGCGGGGCATTGGGAATGACCACGACCTCATTGCGGGTGAGGCGGTGTTCGAGAATTTCGCGACGCGAGGTGTGCGACACGGTGGCCACCAGGTCGGCGCCGTTGAGCGCCCAGCGCTGCGGCCAGTAGGTGAGGTGATAAAGCCGCCAGCCCAGCCGAAGTAGCGGATTGAGGTTGGTTGGGGGTTTGCGGTGCCGGTAGTAGATGAGGTCGTGCAGCGTGAGGATCGCGGCGTAGTTGCGTCCGGCGGTGCCGATTGTTTGCAGCGGTGAAAACAGCACATCGGGTCGGTATTTGTTGAGCCGGAGCGCGGCGATTGGTTCAAGCGGCGATTCATTTGACTGAAAAAGCAGCCAGTGGGCACCTTCGGGCAGGTGCGCAAGCTGACGTTCATCGTGGACCAGGAAGGTCACCTCATCGGGCGCCAATCGCTGTACGGCGCTGCCGAGACCGGCCGTATATCGGCTGATCCCGTCGTGAAAATCGGTGCGGATATACCGCGCATCAAAGAAAAACCGCATCCCTGGCAGCCTACGCGGTGCATCCCACACACGAAATCAATTCGACTAGCCTGTCGGGATGCGCCTTGTTATTGCCCGCTGCACGGTCGACTACACAGGTCGGCTCACCGCCCATCTGCCAGAAGCCACCCGCCTGTTGATACATAAGGCCGACGGCTCGCTGCTGGTGCACTCAGATGGCGGTTCGTATAAGCCGCTCAACTGGATGTCGCCGCCGGCGGTGTTTGAGCCGCTCGAGCCCGATGAACAGCAAAGCGAGGCGGGAGTTATCGAGTGTTGGCAGGTGACGCACCGCAAATCGGGTGATGCGCTGCGGGTGAATATTTTTGAGTTCCTCGACGACAATACCTACGAGCTCGGCGAAGATCCCGGCCTCATGAAAGACGGCGTGGAAGCGCATCTGCAGGAGCTGCTTGCCGCACAGATTGAGCGGGTAGAAGAGGGTGCCTCCCTGGTGCGGCGCGAATATATGACCGCCATCGGGCCGGTGGATATTCTCGCTCGGGATGCGGAGGGCAGGTCGATCGCCATCGAAATTAAACGTCGCGGTGAGATCGACGGTGTGGAGCAGCTCACCCGCTATCTCGAGCTGATGAACCGCGACCCGCTGCTGGCGCCGGTGACGGGGGTGTTTGCGGCGCAGGAAATTAAGCCGCAGGCGCGCACGCTCGCCGAAGACCGGGGGATTCGCTGCCTGGTGCTCGACTATGACGCCATGAAAGGCGAGCAGGTAGGCGCACCGACGCTGTTCTAGTTGGCCTGATTGGCCGCGCCGCCAAGCCAGCGCTGCGTTCGCACTCGCAGGCTGAGCGTCACCGCGCGCGAGATCATAAAACCGCCGCCGTATGCGGCCCACAGCGCGATCACACCGGTTGTGCCGCTTGGTTGCAGCAACCACACCACCGCCGCGCATCCGGCAAACACCGCGAGATTCACCACCCCGACGAGCGCCAGGTAGGCAATATCGCTGGCGCCGATCAGCACGCCATCGAGCACGAACACGAGCGCGCTCACCGGTAGCGCAAGCGCGAGCGCCCAGAAACCGGCCGGCAGCAGCTGCAGCACCGACTCATCCGAGGTGAACACCCGGCCGAGCACCGGCGCGAGTGCGGCAACGATGACGGCCAGCGCACATCCGAGCCACAGCCCCCAGTGCACGAGCACCCCCACAAGGCCGCGCACCGAACCGGTATCGCCAGCGCCGAGATCGTGGCCGATCATCGCCTGCGCGGCAATTGCCAGGGCATCGAGAGTGAACGCGAGCAGATTAAACACCGTTACGAGCACCTGCAGGGCGGCCAGTTCTGACACCCCGACAGTGCCGCCGAGCAGCACCAGCAGCAACATGGCAACGCGCATAGTTGCGGTGCGGGCAATCATGAGTGACGAGTCGGTGAGGGCCTGGCGCGCGTCGCCAATACCGGGGCGCAGCGATACTCCGTGCTTGCGGGATGCGCGCACCGCGATCACCACATAGGCCACCGCCATCAGCGTTTCGGCCAGCACGGTGCCGAGCGCCGATCCGGCGATGCCGAGGCTCGCGGGATAAATCAGCAAATAGTTGAGCACCACATTGATCGCGGCGCCGACACTGGCGATGATGAGCGGGCTGCGCGCATCCTGGAGCCCGCGCAGCAGCCCGGTGGCGGCAATCACGGTGAGCATCCCCGGTAGCCCCCACGCTGAGATCGTCAAATACTGGGTGGCCGCCTGCTGGGCAAGCGCATCGTCGGTGAACACCGGCACAATTAGCGGCCCGATTGCGAGTGTTGCCAGCAGTAGCACCACACCGCATCCGAGTCCGAGCCAAATACCGTCGATGCCCGCGCGGATCGCGCCGGGGCGGTCGCCGGCACCCAGCAGTCGAGCCACCCGCGGAGTGGTGGTGTAGGCGAGAAACACCATCAGCCCGGTGACGGTGGTGATGATGCTTGACCCCACCGCGAGCCCGGCCAGCAGCTGTTCGCCCAGGTGCCCAACCATGGCGGTGTCGGCCAGAACCATGAGCGGCTGGGCGATGAGCGCGCCGAGCGACGGGATAGCGAGGGCGAGGATGCGCCGATTGACGGATGTGGTCACCTGGTTATTGTCTCGGATTCTGGCGCCGACCGTGGTAGGGCTGCCTCGCAGCTGTGGCTGCGTAGGATGCCAAGCATGACTGACAACAGCACGCAAGCCAGCGGTATTGAACTTGAACAGCTCGACGATCGGGTGCGTCCACAGGACGACCTCTTCCGCCACGTCAACGGCAAGTGGATTGCCGAAACTGAGATTCCGGCTGATAAGTCGTCGTACGGCTCGTTCTACATCCTGCGCGATGAGGCAGAGGCGGCCGTGCGCGAAATTTTGGATGATTCTGCCAGCGCTGAAGCCGGTAGTGAACAGCGCAAATTGGCGGATGCGTACGCGGCCTTCATGGATGAAGATCGGCTCGCGCAGCTGGGTGCCGACCCGATCATGCCTGATCTGCGGCAGGTGATGGCGGTCGACAATTTGCCCGAGTTGATGGAACTCATCGGCCGTCACGAGCGTGACGGTGTGGGCGGGTTTTTTGGACTGTATGTGATCGGCGATGTGGCCGACCCCGACACCAACCTGCTGTACATCGAACAGGCCGGCCTGGGGCTTCCCGACGAGGCCTACTATCGCGAAGAGCAGTATGCCGAGATTCGCGAGGCCTACCGCGCTCATATCGAGCGGATGTTTGAGCTGGTGTCGGTGCCGGGCGCTGCCGAACGTGCCGAGCGCGTGTTTGAGCTTGAAACAGCCATTGCCCGCCACCACTGGGATGTGGTGCGCTCGCGCGAGGCCGACCTCACCTACAACCCGACCACATTCGACGAGCTGCGCGGCAAGTTCGCTGGGGAAGGGTTCGCGCGTTGGTTTGCGGCGCTCGAGGTGCCGGCTGAGGCGTTCGCGCGCTTCTCGCTTAACGAGCCGAGCTTTGCTGATGGCCTTGCCGAGCTGCTGGTCGACGAGCAGCTTGAGCACTGGCGCGACTGGCTGCTCTGGCGCATCGTGCTGGCGTATGCGGCGGTGCTGTCGCCCGAGATTTCGGCCGCCAACTTTGCATTTTTTGGCACCACGCTCACTGGCGCGCCTCAGCAGCGCGAGCGCTGGCGGCGCGGTGTGGGGCATGCTGAGTCGATGCTCGGCGAGGCGATTGCCCGCGAATATGTGGCGCGGCATTTCAAGCCCGAAGCCAAGGCACAAATGGATGCGCTGGTTGCCGATCTACTCGGCGCCTACCGAGACTCGATTTCGCAGCTGAGCTGGATGAGCGCCGAAACTCGTGAGCGGGCGCTCGAAAAGCTGTCGAAATTCACGCCCAAGATCGGCTACCCGGTGAAGTGGCGCGACTATTCGGCGCTGCAGATCAGTGCCACCGATCTGATCGCGAACGTTCGTGCATCCGCGCGCTTTGAAGCCGATTGGGAGTGGGCGAAGGTTGGTAAACCCGTCGACCGCGACCTGTGGCTAATGACCCCGCAGACGGTGAACGCCTACTATCTGCCGCATCAGAACGAGATTGTTTTCCCGGCCGCTATTTTGCAGCTGCCATTTTTCAGCCCGGATCGGGATGCGGCCGCCAACTTCGGTGCGATCGGTGCGGTTATCGGTCACGAGATCGGGCACGGTTTTGATGACCAGGGCTCGAAATATGACGGCGATGGTCGCCTGATCGACTGGTGGACCGACGCCGACCGGGAAGCGTTTGAAAAGCACACCGCCTCGCTGATCGACCAGTACAACGGGCTCTCACCCGAGGGGGCGGACGGTGAATGCGTGAACGGTGAGTTGACTATCGGTGAGAACATTGGCGACCTGGGTGGTCTCGGTATCGCTTGGAAGGCATATTTGCGTCACCTTGACGGTGCCGAACCCGAGATTATTGACGGACTCACCGCCGCGCAGCGGTTCTTCTACTCGTGGGCGCAGGCATGGCGCGATAAGAAGCGTCCCGAAATGACGAAGATGATGCTGGCGGTCGACCCGCACTCGCCGGCGGAGTTCCGTTGCAACCAGATTGTTTCGAACCTCGCGCCGTTCTATGAGGCGTTTGATGTGCAGCCCGGCGACAAGATGTGGCTGGCGCCTGAGCAGCGCGTCGAAATTTGGTAGTCAGCATTCCGTTGTATTCAGCCGGTAACCTGGTGTGGTCAAGCCGGTCGGCACGTTTTAATTGACGCTGCCGACCGGTGGCCATGACCCCGCCTGAAGGAGACCCAATGAAAACCGCATCCAAAATCGCGCTGTTCGCCGGTCTCGCCACCGGCTATGTGCTGGGCGCACGTGCCGGACGTGAGCGCTATGACCAGATTGCTCGTCAGGCCGGCAAACTGTGGAACTCCAAGCCCGTGCAGCGGCAGGCCGAACGAGTGCAGCAGTTGGTCGACCGCTACGTGCCCTCGGTGGTAGAGCAAGCATTTGGGTTGCTTGGAAAGGGTGCTTCGGCGCTCACCCGAGCGGCTACTGGTGCCTCGCGCCGCGAAGCGCAGCGCAAGGCCGACGCCGAGGCTGCCGAGCGCGATACTGTCCCTGAGGGCACGGTTTCAAACCCCGCCTAGCAGCTTTATTGTGCCGATCGCCGAGCAGGGCGTAGAAAGGACACTCGGATGAGCGATTACGACAAGACCCCGGCTGCCGAAGCCAGCGGCCCCTTCCCCAATGTTGAAGAACCGATGCGCATCGGCAAGTTCAACCCCAAATCAAAGCAAAAAACCAGCCGGCTCGTCGGCTCGGTGCCGGGTCTGGTGACCAACCTGGTGAAGTCGGAGCTCGAGCAGGTCAAGCTCGAGATGAAGTCAAAAGCCATCAAGGGTGGCACCGGCGCTGGTCTGTTTGCGGTGGTGGCGTTTTTTGCCGTCACGCTGTGGGCTGTGCTCATCACCGCGGCAATTCTCGGCCTGAACACTGTGTTTGCGCCGTGGCTGTCGGCCCTCATCGTGGCCGGCGCACTGCTGGTGATTATGGTGATCGCGACCATCGTGGCCATCACAATGTTCAAAAAGATGAACGGTGTCGTCCCCACCGAGACACTCGACTCGGTGCGTCAAGACCTCAATGCGCTGAAAGGACTCGGCAAATATGAGTAACGAAAACACCACCCCCGAACAGCCTGTCAAGCGCAGTGCTGCCCAGGTGCGTAGCGATATCGCTCAGACCCGTCGCGAACTGGCCGAAACTCTCGACGCGCTCGAATACAAGTTCGACGTACCGAGCCGGCTCGGTGACTGGGCCGCCGACCGCAAGACCCAGGCACAGCGTCTCTGGAACGACAACCCTGCCCTAACGGTGGGAGTGCTCGCGGGTACGGTTGCCATCATCGGCGGCATCATCGCTGGTGCTTTCATGCTGCCGCGACGCGGGCGCTAAGCGAGGCGACTGTGGCAGACCAGATTGCAACCTCAGACACCGCTTCGGCGGTGCCTGAGGTTTCGTATTCACTCATCTGCACCCTGGCGAGCAACGGAGAGTTGCAGCGCACCGGGAGTGCCGGTGAGCAGGCAGTGCGCGCCATTGAACAGCTCGATGGTGTGCTTGCCGAGCTGCGAGACGAGGGCGTTGAGATGCGCGGCTGCTACGACCTCACCGGGTTTAACGGTCACGAGGTATTGCTCGTGTGGTTGCGCGGCAGCTCAATGACCGATCTGCAGTGGGCACAGCGGCAGCTGCTGCGCACCGAGATGTTTGCGGAGCTCGACATTTTTGACCCGTACGCCATGGTTGAGCTCACCGAGCTCGAGCCCGAGCCACGCCGCTGGCTGAACCTGCTCGAAGTCACCGAGCCCGACCCTGACGAGCTCGCGTTTGCCGACGATGATCTTGATGAACTCGTTGACGGTGAATTAGTTACCGCCGATGCGGCCGATTTCGATCAGGCCGAACTCGATGCTGCCGACCCCGAACTCGGCCTCGAAGACGATGCCACGCTGCTGCGCGGTGACGCGGTCGTGTCGCTGCACAGTGAGCTCGGTATTGGTGAAATGGGATTTTTCGTGGTGGCTGAAGCGGATGAGCCGGTGGCACTTTTGGGCGACCTTGGCCAACCGTTCGGAGACGATGTGGAAATTGGTTCGGTGACTTCGCTGACGTTGGGCCGGCTGGTGAGCCCCGCAGAGATCTATGAGGTGCTCCACTAGGCATGGTGGGGTCAACGTCTCGACGCTTCATTACTCGCGACCCAGAGCAGCCACTGCGGGGCATGAAAATTCTCGTGCCCCGCGGCGGAACTTTCGGAAGTAACGCTGCTGAAGCGGTGCGCGCTCGCGGGGCATTCCCCATCGTCGCGCCGCTCATCAATTTTGCGAGCCCCTCGCCGCAGGATGCCCCACAGCTGCACGAGGCGCTCGCCAAACTCGAACGCGGCGACTATGAGTGGCTCGTGGTGACCAGCCAGACCGCCATCGATGTGATGCACTCGATGAATGTGCGCGTCCCGGCCACCACCAAGATCGCTGCTGCTGGTGAAACCACCGCGCAGGCGCTGGCGAGCGCCGGTTACAACGCCGACTTTATCCCCGTCTATGACGACTCGGCCAAGGGTCTGTTGGTGGAGTGGCCGCAGGCCCAGCGGCAGGCACCCGAGCGGGTGCGGGCGCTGTGGTTGCGCTCAGAGCATTCAAAACCGACACTCACCAACGGGATGCGTCGCCGTGGACACCACGTCGACTCAGTGGTCGCCTACCGCTCAGTGGGAGTTCCGGCGGCCGACTCGATCCAATACGACATCCGGCACTCGCGGATCCGCGCGGTGCTGGTCACCAGCGGCTCGGTTGCCGAACAGCTGGTGAAACAGTTTGACCACATCCCCGAAGACATCATGCTGGGGGCCGTGGGCCCTCGCACCGCAAAAGATGCCCGGGCGCTCGGCCTGCGCATCGATGTCGTCGCCAAACAGCGCTCAGTGGGTTCGCTGCTCGACGGGCTCGAGTGGCTGCTCGTAGGGGAGCCACTCCCCGAGACGATGGCCATTGATCTCAGTACCCTGCGCGAACTGCAGGCAAGCGGGCGATATGCCGCCTCGCAGCAGGTGCGCGACGAAGACGTGCCGGCGGTTGACGAGGCGCGAAACGACAGTGATATCGACTCTGACCAGTAAAGTTTTCACGAACTGACAGCTTTGGTTCGTCGTAACCTAGCGTCACGAGATTTCGACAAAAGAATCAAGGTGATCAGAATCAGGTGACCTGAACCTGGAGGAAACCTGTGATCACCATCGAAAGCGTGAGCCGTTCATACGGCAGCGGCGAGCGCGCCGTCCACGCGCTGCAGGATGTGTCGCTGCACGTTGCCCGCGGCAGCATCTTCGGTGTCGTTGGCCAATCGGGCGCCGGTAAATCGACGCTGCTGCGCCGCGGCCGCGTGCTCGAGGTGCTCGACCTCGTGGAGCTCGCGCCCTCGCCAGCAACCCCAGCGTGCTGCTGAGCGACGAGGCAACCAGCGCGCTCGACCCAGAAACCACGCGCAGCATCCTCGACCTCATTCAACGGCTCAGCACCGAACTCAACCTCACCGTGATGCTCATCACGCTGCTAGTCGGCTTACCGCTGGGCATCATCCTGGTGGCAACCGAGCGCGGCGGCTTTTTGGCCAAACCCTTCGGTCAGCGCTGACTCGGGGCCACGGTCAACACGGTGCTGAGTTTCATCGTCAACGTTGGCCGCTCGGTGCCTCGAGGTGGCTCACCGTCCGCCGAGTCATCCTGCCCGAAGCAACTCCGGCGATCATTCTCGGCGTCGCGACCACGCTCACCTCAACCATCAACTTTTCGGCGATGGTCGGCACCGTGGGCGGTGGTGGACTCGGCCAAGTCACAATCTCCTACGGCCACGAGCGCTATTCGCCCATACACATGGTGGCCGTGATCATCATCCTGTTCGTATTTGTGCAACTCATCCAGACCGCACTCACCTTTATTGCGAAGCGCTACGGGCGCGAACGGCCCAAACACCGCACGCTATTCAGCCGCGAAGTGTAGCGAAACCCCGCAAGCTCTCCATCCCGTCCCGTTGCTCACGCAACCGGACAACCCCACCGAAAAGGAACTATCAATGCAAAAAACGATTCGTCGAATCCTGGCCGCCGGTGTCGCTGCGGCCACCGCGCTCGCTCTTTCGGCCTGTGCAGGAGCCGCCCAAGCACCCGAAGATGTTTCGCTCGACACCCCGCTGCGCGTGGGTGCGCTCGCGGTGCCCGCCGGCGAAATGCTCCAGTTCGTGAAAAAATCTCGCCGAAGAGGCTGGCATTCAGATCGAGTTCGTTGAATTCTCTGATGCTTTCCGCTCGAAGAAGCACAAGAGCTTCGATGAGCTGCACGAGCTGCTGCTGTCACCCGAAATGGCCGACTACATCAACGAAACCTGGAACGGCCTGATCCTGCCCGGAAACAAGCAGTAGCGCTCACACAATAAATCGTGGTCCACAACGGGCGCGGCACCCGGCCAGCGCGTGTTTGCATCGCTAGGCTGCAAACATGCACAACCCGCAGGGTGACCGCGCCCCCGAGGAGTCGGGGCGCGACGAAAACCGTAACGAGTCGGCGCTGCGTCAAGAACGCGCCGACCTCGTTCGCGGTGTGCTCGCGCGCCGCAGTCAAGACCCAGAAGCAGACACGAATCTCGCCGAACCAATCGATGTCGGCGAGATTCGTGCGTCACAACCCGAATCGGCCGCGCTGCCACAGCTACCAAAGCCACCGCAGTCACCGGCGGTTGCGGCAGCCGCTGAAGCAGCCGAAGATCAGGCGAGCCGCTTTTCGGTAACGGTGAATGACGTCATCCCCGAAACACTGGCGCTATTGCGGCAATGGGATGCGGATGACCGCCAGCGATACGGCGACACCGAAGCGGGTGCACAGCCAAGCGATAGTCAGCTCGACGACCGTTCCGAACTCGACCGGCTGCTGCGCGACCCCGCCGGAGCTACCTTCCTGCGAAAGCTTGTTGATGATGTCATCCGCCCCGACGACCGAGTGACCGCCGGCAACGGTCTCGGAGACCTGAACGGCCGCATCCCCGAATCGGTGACCGGCACATCCCGACGGCTGCTCAAACTCGGCACGTTTACCGGCGCCGGCGCGCCCTTTATCGCCGTGCCGCTGGCAAAACGGGCGACGCATCGGCTGTTCGACGCCGACCTCGTGCGCGCCGGCAACCTCACCGAGCGCATCGACGCGGTGCACCGAGACGGCTACGCGGCGCGCGTGCGGCCACTTTGCGAGCCCGTACTCGGTGAAAACGGCTTCAATGCCCTGCAAGAACGGCTGCTCGAACTCGCCGGCCATGACGACCTGGTCGAACTCGAAATGGCGGTCGACAACCTCGACTATCTCGACAACGATTGGGATTTCGACGGGAACGCCGACCGCGCCGCCATCCGCCTCGCCGCCATTCTGCTCGCCGCAGCCGAAGGCAACACCCCAACCTATGTGCAATTGCGGGTGACCAGTGCCAGCCGGCTCGAGCTCGCGGTTGAAACGTTCATGCGCGCTCTCGACGTGAACGGGCTCGAACATGCGCGGGCCGGAATTGAAATCCCGGCCGACTATCCCGAATCGGCGCCGCTATTACGACGACTCGCGGGATGGGCACATCTGCGGCGCGAAGACGGTGGCTCGGCCATTCGCGTAGCCGTTACCCGCCGCCCCGGTGTGCGCACCGAGCTGGCCGAAGCGAAACTGCGCTCAATGCCGCCGCTGTGCTACACCAAACCCGAAGAGGTCGACGCCAACGCGGTGCGCCTGATTGACGAAGTGCTCTCGCCCGAACACCACGGCACCCTCGAACTCGAAGTGGGGATCAACAGCCGGTTTGATGCCGCGCTGGCGCTGCAGCTCGCCCGCAAACGTGGGGCGCTCGCGGCCGTTTCGGTGCTCGTCCCGGAGGGAACACCCCGGCATCTAATTGAGCAGCTGCGTGACGCGGGCGCGGCCATCCGAGTGCGGCTGGGGCTGCTACCCGAAAGCGGTCTGCGCGCCGGCACCCGCTATCTGCGCTCGCTACTCGCCGAACGCGAACTGCAGCGAGCCGACACCGAGGCGAGTGTCGACGATGATCTGTCACCGGCCGCGCAGCGACTGCTCGCCGCGATTGACCTTGCCGATGAACTGCCGGTGGGGCGCACGCACGTGCAGCAGCGGGTGAACCCCGAGGATGCCCCCAACGTCACCGCCTCAATACCCTTCGATATGTTCCCGCCCGGGCTGTTCAGCGACGAACCCGAAGCCCCGCGCCCCGACTGGTCGGAATCGTTCGTGGCAGCCCGACCCATCACCATCGACGGCGATGCGAACGCAACCACGGTGCTCGGCCGCATCCACAATCGACCGGCAGCAAGCAACCGCACCCAGACGCACACCGACGCCACTGACGAGCCCGGCACCGAGCTGACCGGCGCCACAACTGGCGACCGCGCAACCGACAGCAACGAAACCACCATCGTCAACCCGGCAGATACCGGCGCCCAACCCGACCTCACCGAAGTGGTGCTCGGGCTGCGCCGTGGTCGACCGCTGCGCAACACCTTCCGCAACGAGCCCGTCTCAGACCACACCCAGGCATCGGTGCGCGAATGGGCCGGACGCATCATCCGCCGCGTCGCTCACAGCGAACTCGGTGTCACCGAAGCGGCCGCGGATATGGTCGAGTCGACCGAAGCGATCGGCACGATCCTCGACGAAGCACACCGGGCATCCGAACACTGGTCGACAACCAGTGGTTGGGAACGCGCCGCTCGCCTTGACACCATCGCCCGCGCCCTCGAAGCCAACCGTGCCCGCCTCATCGAAGTGGTCATCAGCGAAACCGGTTTCACCTTCGCCGAAGCCGATCGCGATGTCAGCGATGCGATCGACCTCACCAACCACGCCGCCCACCAGGCCCGCCAGCTCGACCGGATGCAGGGAGCCCGATTCGAGCCGGTGCGAGTATCACTCGTGGTGCCCGGCTGGATTCCGCCAGTGGCGTCAACCTGCAACGGAATTGTTGAGGCGCTCGCGGCCGGCAGTGCGGTAGTGCTTAAGCCATCACCGCGCACCCCGCGCACCGCGGCAATTATTGTGCGAGTGCTGTGGGCCGCGGGCGTGGACGAACAGCTGCTGCACGTCGCATCATGCGATGAACGGCTGCTCACCGACGAACAGCTGGGTGAACAGCTCATCACCGACCGACGTGTCGAACGAGTGCTCATGCAGGGCACCTATGAAACCGCGCGCAGATTCCTCGAATGGCGGGCCGATCTGCCGCTGGTGGGGATGTCTGGCGGCAAATCGTCGGTGATCGTGACGCCCACGGCCGACTATGATCTGGCTGCGATTGATATTGCGCGCTCGGTGGTGGCATCACTCGGGCAGCGCGCGGCCCGGCCCTCGAACGCGATTCTCGTGGGTGCGGTGGCGCGTTCGGCACGATTCACCGCCCAGCTTGCCGACGCGATCGCGGCAGTGCGCATCGGCTATCCGTCAGACCCCGCCGTGCATGTCGGCCCACTCGTGAGCCGCGCCTCGTTGAAACAGGTGGAGGCGCTGACCGAACTGGCCGAGGGGGAGCGCTGGCTGCTCGAGCCGCGCGCCCTCGACGATGCCGGCAGACTGTGGACCCCCGGTATCCGGGCCGGTGTGCAGCCTGATTCGCCATCGGCTCTGCAGGATGCACCGGTGCCGGTGATCAACCTCATTACCGCCGATTCGCTGGCCACGGCCACTGAAATTCAGAACCGCATCGACTATGGGCTGAGTGCCGGGCTATTTGCGCTCGACCGCGCCGAGATTGCCGAGTGGGTGCAGCTGGTGCGGGCCGGAAACCTCTACATTAACCGCGAAATGATCGACGGCCGTGTGCAGCGGCATCCCACCGGTGGCTGGGGACGCTCAATGATCGGCACCAAGATGAAATCGGGAGGCCCCAACTCGCTCGTGCACCTGGGACGCTGGCGCGCCGAGCCTGGTGAGCAGTCACACACGCTCCATCTGCGCGGTCTCGAAGACGCCAGCCAGCGGCTGATCGAGGCGATGCAGGCCTCGCTTGACTTTGATGCTTTCGAGCGGGTGCGCACCACCGCGGTGAGCTGCCAGATCGCCTGGAACGAAGAGTTTGGTGAGGTGGTCGACCGCGCCAACCTCGGGGTTGAACGCAATCTGTTCCGCTACCGACCGACAGAGTGCCTGATTCGTGCAGCCGACGACTCCTCATTTACCGAACTCGCGCAGGTGCTGGTGGCGGTGACCGTATCGCGGGCCCCCGTGCTGCTGTCACTCAGCCGCGAGCTACCGCAGCAGGTGGCCGATGAACTGGCGCGTCGCGGCGCCCGGGTGCGGATTGAGAACGACGAAGCTTTCTTACAGCGGATGCGGCAGGAGGGGCTTCGGGATGCGCTGCGGATGCGACTCGTGGGCGGATCGCGATCGGCGGTGTGCCGGGCCACAAAGAACATTGTCGATATTGCGCTGTTCTCAGACGATGTCACGCTTGCGGGACGGATTGAGATGTTGCCATTCCTGCGAGAGCAGGCGATTTCGATCACCGCAAACCGGTTTGGGTATACCGATGACCGGGTGATGGGGCTCTTCCCGCACGAGCGGGAGGCTGAACAGCTCTAGTGCACACCCAGGCAGTCTGCCGCGCATCCGGACGACCGTCCGCGTAACCTGTCAGCCGTAGCAGTAGCATTGTGGCCATGTTGCAGGTGCTTGATCGTGGAGCCCACGCGGTGTCGTGGGAAGTGGCCGGTAAACCGGTGCTGTTTTCGAGTTCGCTCGCGACCTCGAGCGCCGACACCGCCTGGCGCGGTGGGGTGCCGATCTGCGCGCCGTGGTTTGCCGCCGGCCCCGACGGGAACCAGCGCCCGAGTCACGGACCGGCTCGCACGAGCCTGTGGCAGCCGCTTGAGGTGAGCGAAACCGCCACCCGGCACCGGCTCGAAGTTGACCGGGATGCCGCCGGCAACGATGCATCCCTTGAACTTGTGGCCGCGACAACGGCCGCCGACAATACGCTGGTGAATGAGCTGGCGATCACCAACCGCGGCGAGTGCGAGGCGCTGGTTGAAGCGGCCCTGCACACCTATTTGCAGGTGTCGGATGTGACCGCAATTACGCTGCGCGGGCTCGAGCACTGCCGGTATTTTGACAAGGTTGCACAGCGCGAGTGCGAAGCAGGACCGACTATCGAGTTCGGCTCGTTGGTCGATCGCATCTATGAGCTGCCGGGTGGTGATGCCGCCGAAATTGTCGTCGCCGATGCGGCGATGGCCCGACAGCTCAAGTTGCGTTTTGACGGCGCCCAGCAGGCGGTGGTCTGGAACTGTGGCCCGGATGCATCCCCGAACGATCTCGGTGCGGGGGAGTGGCGCAACTTTGTGTGTGTCGAAGCCGCCGCGCTCGGCGGCACTCGCCTGGCTGTGGGGGAGCAGCTCGTGTTGCGCAGCCGGCTCGCCGTTGTGCTCGACACCGCCGAAGCATCGAACGGGCCGGCTTAGGGCGCTGCTCACCACCGACCCCGAGGCTGCCGCCTCGCTCGTCGATGTGCGCCGGCAGGGTTTTCCGGCGCTGGAAGCAATGGGTGCGGTGCTCGTTGAAGATGTTGCCGTGCCGCGCTCAAAAATGGTGGCGATGTTTGCCGAAATTGATCGCATCGCTGCGAAACATAATGTGTTTATCGCCTGCCCCTCTCACGCCGGAGATGGGAACTTGCATCCCACCTTTGTATTTGAGGGAAGGGTGGATGAAGTTCCCGAATATGTGTGGGAAGCGGCGAGTGAAATGTTTCAAGCGGCACTTGCGCTTGGCGGCACGCTCTCTGGCGAGCATGGCATCGGCCTGCTCAAACGCCGCTGGCTTGGCGACGAGCTCGGCGATCGGCAGTATGAACTGCAGCGACAGATCAAACGAGTCTTTGATCCGAAAAACATTCTCAATAGGGGCAAGGTGTTTGCCGAATAGTGATTATTGGGTGTCATTTGTGAATTGTTGCTGGTGTCGGCCCGTTAATCTCTCATCGAGCCTGAAGATATCGAGGTAGCTGCAGGAGTAGGCTGAGCTTGGGCGTTATCGTCGCCGATCGGCGCATGATCCGTGCCGATTCATCTTCCAATCAGGAGGTTGTAATGAAGGCAGCACGCTACTACGGAAATCACGATATTCGCATCGAAGACATTCCCGAGCCGAAGGTTACCCCGGGCACAGTGGGCATTGACGTTGCCTGGTGTGGTATCTGCGGCACCGACCTGCACGAATACCTAGACGGCCCCATTTTTTGCCCGCCCGCGGGACAACCGCATCCCATCTCGGGTGAAGATTCGCCCATCACGCTCGGACACGAAATGTCGGGTGTCGTCTACGAAGTGGGCGAGGGCGTTGAAGGGCTCGAAGTTGGCGACCACGTTGTAGTCGAGCCCTACATCATCGCCGACGGCGTCGACACCGGCCCCGACAGCAACGACTACCACCTGTCGAAAGACATGAACTTCATTGGCCTCGCCGGACGCGGCGGTGGCCTGTCAGAAAAGATTGCCGTCGAGCGCCGCTGGGTGCACAAGATTTCGAAGGATATTCCCCTCGACCAGGCCGCGCTCATCGAGCCGTTCTCGGTAGCCGTGCACGCCGTTGAGCGCTCGGGTGCCAAGGCCGGCGATGTCGCCATCGTCGGTGGTGCTGGGCCGATCGGCGTGCTCTGCGGTGCCGCGCTGAAAGCCATCGGCGCCACCGTCGTGGTGTCTGAACTGAGCGAACTGCGCCGCCAAAAGGCACTCGACTCGGGTGCTGCCGACTACGCCTTCGACCCGCGCGAAGTCGACGTGGTCGAGAAGGTGCGCGAACTCACCGACGGCAAGGGCGCGGACGTCGCCATCGAGGCCACCAGCGTGCAGATCGTGCTCGACACCCTGATGGATGCACTGCGTCCCACCGGTGTGCTGCTGATCGTCTCGATCTGGGGTCACAAGGCCGACTTCGACATGCACAAGCTGGTCATGAAGGAGATCGACATGCGCGGTTCGATCGCGTACGTCAACACGCATCCCAAGACCATCAAGATGGTTGAGGAAGGCAAGGTCGACCTGAAGCCATTCATCACCGGCAAGATCGGTCTCGACGACCTCATCGACAAGGGCTTCGACACCCTCATCAACCGCAACGAAACCGCGGTGAAAATTCTGGTGTCGCCCTCGGGTGAAGGTCTCGAATAGTCCCATCGTGCCGTGTGCATCCTGATGCGCACGCTGAACGCCCCGCAGTTTTGCTGCTGCGGGGCGTTCGCTTCGTTTCGGGCAGGCTGCTTGGGAGCTGTTTCGTGACACTAGGCTTGGAACATGTCTGAACTGTCTTCACGCGCATCCGCAGAAATTGAACTCGTAAACGAACACGGCACCAACAACTACGGCCCACTGCCGGTAGTGCTCGCCGAAGGCAAGGGAGCCTGGGTCACCGATGTTGACGGCAAACGCTACCTCGATGCCGTCATGGCATACTCGGCCGCGAACTTCGGCCACTCGAACGACAAGTTCATCGACATCGCCTGTGCCCAGATGCGCAAGCTCGACGTCACCTCGCGGGCGTTCTACGCCACCGGGTTCGGAGAGTTTGCCGAGGCCATCACGAAACTGTCGGGCCTCGATCGCGTGCTGATGATGAACACCGGTGCCGAAGCCAATGAAACCGCCATCAAAGCCGCCCGCAAGTGGGGTTACAAGGTGAAAGGCGTGCCCGCCGACGAGGCCAAAATCATTGTGATGCACGGCAACTTCCACGGCCGCACCACGACCATCATGTCGTTCAGCGATGACGAAAACGCGCGGGATGGGTTCGGTCCGTTTACGCCGGGATTCGTGAAGGTGCCATTCGGTGACACCGACGCGATCGAAGCGGCCATCGATGACAACACCGTCGCAGTGCTGCTCGAACCGATCCAGGGTGAGGGTGGCGTCGTGGTGCCGCCGGAGGGCTACCTCAAACGGGTGCGGGAGATCACGCAGCGCGCCAACGTGCTGATGATCTGCGATGAGGTACAGACCGGGATGGGGCGCACCGGAACGCCGTTCCGCTTCCAGGCCGAGGGCATCCTGCCCGATATCGTCACCTGCGCAAAATCGCTGAGCGCCGGTCTCTACCCGGTGTCGGCGGTGCTCGGCAGTAATGAGGTGATGAACGTATTCACGCCGGGAACGCACGGTTCGACATTCGGGGGAAACCCGGTAGCAACCGCGCTTGGTAAAGCGGTGTGTGACGAACTTGCCACCGGTAAGTGGCAAGCGCACGCCGAAGAGCTGCATCCGGTGCTCTTCGACGGGCTGCGTGCGCTGCTCGGACGCGGCGTCATCGAAGTGCGCGGAGTGGCACTGTGGGCTGGAGTTGATATTGACCCGGCAATTGGCACCGCCGCCGAGGTGGTCGCCGAGCTGATCGAACGAGGGATTCTGATTAAAAACACCCGGCCGCAGTCGATCCGCGTTGCGCTGCCGATTGTGGTGAGCCGCGAAGAAATTGAGCTGTTCGTGCGTGAGTTCACCGCGGTGATTGAGCGCCGCTGGAACGAACGACAGGCCTAGTTGCCGAGGGGCTGGGGACGCGCATCCCCAGCCCTTTTTGCATCTGGTGCGCTGTCTGCATCTGGTGCCCTGTCTGCATCTGGTGCCCTGCCTGCATCTGGTGCCCTGCCTGCATCCGGGGCCCTGTCTGCATCTGGTGCCCTGCGATTTTTGTTTCCTGGCTGCAGTAGTGGATGCGGACTCGGAATTTTGGGTGCAGAATAGGCGGGATAGGTGCCAAATCCGGTGAATTTGGGCCTTTTTCTGTCGAACTGCAGCCAAAAATCAGGAAACAGGAAACAAAAATCCGCAGAGACCAGCAGAGACCCGGGCATAGGCTGGAACCTATGACTCCTCGACCGGTAGCTGAACGTTTTTACATCCCCAAACAAGACACCAGCAATGATGGCTTTAGGGTTGACTACCTCGAACACCAGGTCCGCATCCGGGGGATCAACGTCCACATCTACGAGTGGCCGGCAAACCGCCGCCGCCCGCACGCGATCGTCCACATTTCACACGGTGCAGGAGAGCACGCCCGCCGCTATCAGCGCCTAGCCAGCACCCTGGCCTCCGCCGGGTACACCGTGATCGCAGACGACCACTATGGGCATGGCCGCACTGGCGTCGGCGCCTATGGACTCGGGCAGCTCGGCCCCGGTGGGGTGCATGGGGCCCGCCACGCAGTGCACGAAGTGCTGCACCGCATCCGCGCCGAACACAGCGGGTTGCCGATCATTGAGCTCGGGCACTCGTGGGGGTCGCTCATGGCACAACAGCTATTCCGCACCGACGCCCAACTCTTTGACGGGCTCGTGCTTTCGGGAACCACGCTCGCGCAGCCAGGCCTGATCAACGTCGGCAACTACAACGCCGCGTGGGAGCACCTGAAAAAACCGCACGGGCTCAGCTGGCTTTCGCGTGACGAAGACGAGGTGTATCGGATGCTTGACGATCCCTACGGTTTTGACATCGCCCACTCGTCGGTGTGGTCGCCGCTGGGTGCGCTTGGCCTGCTGACGCTGCCGCCGCTGCCGCGTAGCGGGCGGGATGCGCGCCTGCCGGTGCTCATCCTCGGCGGCGATCACGATCCGCTCAGCTATGGCGGTCGGGGCGCTCGGGCGCTTGCCTGGGCGTATCGTCACGTTTCGCGGCTGCAGGATGTGGAGCTGCGCATCTACCCGGGCGCGCGGCACGAGGTGTTTAACGAACTCGACCACGAAACCACCACAAACGACTTGCTGCGCTGGCTGGCATTCCGATTTGAAACACCAGCCAGCGCAGCAGCAGAACAGCTTGGTTAGTCGTCGATTCCCTCGCCGACCACATCAATGTTGTGGGTCAGCGCCTCGGCGTCGATACGACCGCGCACCAGGAACCAGCCGATGAACATCACCACGAGCGCGATGCCGAACAGGCCGAGCGTGAGCGGGCCGATTTCACCGTCGAGACCAATCATCACGACCACCGACACCAGGAACACCAGCGTGAGCAGGTTGACCCACGGGGCAAAACGCAGCTGGAACTCGGGGCGCTGCAGCTTACCCTGGCGAGCGCGTCGCACCATCGCCCAGTGACAGAGCATGATCGATGCCCATGCCGAGACGGTACCGATACCCGAGAGGTTGAGCACCACCTCGAATGCCTTTTCGGGCATGATCATGTTGAGGAACACGCCGAGGATACCGACGGCGCAGGTGATCAGGATGCCGCCGTAGGGCACGCCCGCCTTGTTCATCCGCTTGGCAAATTTTGGTGCGGTGCCGGCCATTGCCAGCGAACGCAGGGTGCGGCCGGTGGCGTAAAGCCCCGCGTTGAGGCTCGACATGGCGGCGGTGAGCACCACGAGGTTCATCACATCGTCGGCGGCGGGGATACCGATTGCACTGAGCACGGTAACGAAGGGGCTCTCGCTTGACGAGTAGGCATCCCACGGCATGAGCAGGGTGAGCAGCAGCACCGAACCGACGTAGAACAGCAGGATGCGCCACACAACCGAGTTGACCGCGCGCGGGATCGACTTGTGCGGGTCGGCTGATTCACCGGCGGTGATACCAACCATTTCGATACCGGCGAAGGCGAACACCACACCGAGGGTGATGGCAAAGAGCGAGCCAATACCGTTCGGGATCAGGCCGCCGTGTTCGGTAATGAGGCTCAGGCCCGGCTGGTAGTCGCCGACGGCCTGTCCGCTAATCAGCACCCAGATGCCGATGATGCCGAACAAAACGATCGCACCAACCTTGATGAATGCGAACCAGAATTCGAGTTCACCGAATAGGCGCACCGAGATCAGGTTCATGGTCATCACGACCGCGAGCGCGATGAGCGCGAGCACCCACTGGGGGATCGGCATGAAGATCGACCAGAAGTGTGCGTAGAGCGCTACCGCGGTGATGTCGGCAACGACAGTGGCGGCCCAGTCGAGGAAGTACAGCCAGCCGACGGTGTAGGCGCCCTTTTCGCCAAAAAACTCACGTGCGTAGCTCACGAAGGCACCCGATGATGGGCGGTACATGGCGAGCTCGCCGAGCGCACGCACCACCATGTAGGCGAAAACACCACAGATGGCGTAGACGATCGCGAGTGCCGGGCCGGCGATTTCGAAACGGCCACCGGTGCCGAGGAAGAGCCCCGTGCCGATCGCGCCGCCGATGGCGATCATCTGGATGTGACGGTTCTGCAGGCCCTTTTGATAGCCGTGGTCGCCGATATCGACGGTGCCCGTGTTGCTTGCGGGAGTTGCGGAGCTGTCGCTATTTGTCTTCTTTGACATCTTCTCGCTTCGGTTAGGGCTGCGGAATCGGCACCGGGATTAGGGCGACTCGCGCAACCGACATTCAGTATTCGGCAGTCCGGATGCGTGCAGTCGTCCCCTTGGTGGCGGAACGTGGGCGCATCTGAGTTAGTTGCACTCAGTCATCATGAACCGCTCGGTTACGAGTCGGAATGTCAAGTTTGGTGACGGGCGACATACTGGCTATGGAGCTCAGCTTGCTGCTGCCCGCCTAACGCACAGCTACCGGGATGCGCGGGCTAGGGCACTCGGAACGTCCACTCGTCGCTGGCAAACTTCGTGTCGGCAAGTTCGCGTGCCCGCTGCAGTTCGGCCGGGGTCACCTCGCCAAATTCGGTGCGGTTCTCGGCCATGAATGACCGAGTGAGTGAGTTGATGATTTCGTCGCGGGGCATGCCCGTTTGTGACCGCAGTGGCGACACTCGTTTTTTCGCCGAGCGGATGCCCTTATCACTGACCTTTTCGCGGCCGATGCGCAGCACCCGGGTCATCTTGTCGGCGTCGATGTCATACGACAGCGTGGCGTGGTGCAGCACGCCCGCGCCCATGCGTTTTTGTGCGGCGCCGCCGATTTTTCCGGCCGGTGAGGCAATGTCATTGAGCGACTGATAGGTGGCGTTCACGCCAATTTCGCGCAGCGCTGTCAGCACCCACGAGTCGAGGTAGGCGTACGACTCGGCAAAGCTCATCCCCGCCACCAGTTCGGTGGGCACGTACAGCGAATAGGTGACCACGTTGCCGGCCTCCATGAACATTGCTCCGCCGCCCGAAACGCGACGGATCACCTGGATTCCCTCAGCTTGTGCCGCATCCAAATCGACCTCATTGCTCACCGACTGGTACGAGCCGAGAATCGCCGCTGATTCGGTCCACTCCCAAAAGCGCAGCGTGGGGGCGCGGCGACCGGCAGCAACTTCTTCGGTGAGCACCTGGTCGAGTGCGACGTGTACGCGCGCCGGTAGCGGGCCCGGATGCACGACCTGCCAGTCGTAGTCGTTCCACTCGCGCGCACCGGTTACTGCACGGCGCACGACGGTGGCGATTGCGGCCGGGCTGACGCCAACCAGGTGTGCATCATCGGGGAGTGCTTCCTGTATGGCACGAGTGATTTCGGCCGCTGTCGAGTCGACAGGAAGTCCCGTCAGTGCGTTATTAATTGTGTCGAGTGCTTCATCCGGTTCGAGAAAAAAGTCGCCCGCAACCCGTGGATTGGTGATGCGATCGTCTCGCACCTCAAAATCGATCACCACGAGTTTGCCGCCGGGTACCTTGTATTCGCCGTGCACTACTGGCCCTTCTGGTCGACGCCGAACTGCTCACTACTGCTCGGCTGGGTTGCCGCAGTGGAATCGTCGCCGAGCGACGGCGTCACCTTGGCGGCGTCGAGCAACTTGGCGGCATCTTCCGTTGTGGATGCGGCTTGCTCGGATGCACCGGTGCCGCGGGTGGTGAGATATGCAAACTCGGGGTGGCGGCGCAGCCACATCGCCACATAGGAACACTCGGGGATGATTGTCGCCGTCGTGGTTTCGGCAAGCTCGCGCATCCCGTGGGCAACCAGCCGTGAGGCCACGCCGCCACCCTGGTGGGCCTCATCGACGACCGTGTGATCAATGATGATGCGGTCGCCCCGGTCGACAAACGACATGAAGCCCACGAGCTGATCGCCGTGGTGTGCCACGAATCGTGAGCGGCTCGCGTCGCGGGTGAAGGTGTAGCTGTCGGAATCACTCATGCCAATAGTGTGCCGAAACGGGCTGGATGTTTCCGCAAGCCGGCGGTCGGTTATGCGCGTTCCGGTGGTTCTTTCCGATTCGGAGATGCAGTGCTGTTGTTCGCGTTGTCGCTGGTTTTCGGCAGCACGATCGGGATGGAGCCGGTGGGTGCATCCCCGGCCGTGCTCGGGGGTGTGATCTGGTTGCGGTCGTGCATTTCTTGCAGTGCGGAACGATCACCGAGGCGCGTGTCGGGCAAGAAAAAGGACAGCGCGAGTGCGGCCGCCACCATGGCGAGTCCGAACCAGAATGCCTGCACGGTCGAGTTATTAAACGCCCACAAGAAGGGGGCGGCCAGCTGGTCGTTGGCGTGCATCAAGAACGACGTGTCGCCATGCAGCGAGTTCGCCGGATCGCCAGATTGCGATTGCAGGATCTGAATGAGCGCGGCGTTGTCGGGGTCGGCTCGCACTTCTTTTTGCGCCAGCGCCTGCTGCACACCGGCGCGCAGCTCAGGGCGGTCGAACGCCTCGGGAATCGTGATCGAGAGCGAACCAAACAGCACCGAAAAGCCGATTCCGGTGCCGAAGGTGCCGCCGATTGAGCGGAAGAATGCGGATGCCGACGACGCCACACCCATCTGATCGGGTGCGACCGACGATTGCAGGGTGAGCGTGAGCGCTTGAAGCAGCGCACCCAGCGAGACGCCGAATAGCACCATCGGTAGGTACAGTCGCCACAGCGGCTGATCGTATTCGCTGGTGGTGAGCAGCCAGTAGGCAACCAGCATCAGTGCGGTGCCACCAACAACCAGCGGTTTGGTGCGGCCAAGTTTCGCCACCACAAAGCCCACCACCATTGATGAAATGAGCTGCGCAAACACCTGCGGCAGTAGCGCCAACCCGGCGGATGTGGGGTCGAGGCGCAGCACGATCTGAATGTAGAGCGGCAGGATGATCATGGCCAGGAACATCCCGAACCCCACCAATACGCTCACACCAACCGCCACCGAGAAGGTTGGGATGCGGAAAAGGCTCAGCGGGATGATTGCATCGTCCCCCATGTGCTGTTCGACGAAAACAAAAACAATCAGCGATACGACGGTGGTCACGTAACAGGTGATGGCGGTGGGGGAGGTCCAGCCCCAGCGCGTTCCCTGCTCGGCAATGAGGATGAGTGGCACCACGATGAGCACCACGAGTGCCGAGCCGAACCAGTCGATGCGCGCACTGCCGTGCACTTTGGGCAGGCGGAGGTGGCGCCAGGTCAGGATGAATGCGACCAGTCCCAGCGGCACGCTGATGAGAAACACCCAGCGCCAACCGGTGACGCCGAGGATCTCGTCAATGCCGGCGAGTAGACCCCCGACGAGCGGGCCGGCCACTGACGAAACCCCGAACACTGCCATGAATAGGCCCTGCACCTTGGCGCGCTGGGTGGGTGAGAGCACATCGGCGATGACAGCTAGCGGTAGCGTCATCAAACCGCCCGCGCCCAGACCCTGCACGCCACGGTAGGCGGCGAGCTGGATCATATCGACAGAGGTGGTGGCCAGCAGTGAACCGCCCACAAAAAGCAGCATGGCAGTGAGCAGCAGCGGCCGGCGCCCGAAAATATCCGAGAGTTTGCCATAAATGGGTGTGCTCACCGTGGATGCGATGAGGAAGGCGGTGGTGACCCAGGCCTGCAGAGCAACACCGCCGAGATCGTCAGCGATCGTGCGCATGGCGGTGCCGACCACGGTTTGGTTCAGCGATGAGAGGAATAGCGCCGCGAGCAGGCTGATCATGATCAACCTGATTTCGCGCGGAGAAAGCAACGGCGCTGTTCGTTTGTTCAAGTAACCCACCTTCGCTGTCGGCGACGCGTCGGCTGGAACGTCAGTCGACTAACGACAGCCCGCCCAGCCTACGCCCTACTCACACCTGAAACCGGTAGATTTCCGACAAAGCCTCTACTTCGGGTCTGTACGTAACCCACCCAGTGCGGAGTGAATCATGAACAAGTGTTCTCAATGCGGAGCTGTAGCAGCCGCCAGTCAGCGATTTTGCGGTGAGTGCGGTGCCAGGCTCGTGGCGCCTCCGAGTGGTGAACGAAATGCTGTGATGCACCGTCCGGGCGGCGGCGTTCCCGACCCGTTCACGGTGGGTGGCAGCGACGACGCGGTGAGCGAAGACTTTTTTTCGCAGTTTGTGCCGAAGTCGTCAATCGACTCGGGTGATGCGCCACAGTCCCCGCAGCCGCCCACTCGGAGAGCTCGGCGCCGCTTCAACCCAAGCCTTTACGACACCGGTGAGGTGCCAACCACACTGCCGAAGCTTGACGGCGAACCTGCACCGCAGCAGCCGTCAGCGGCTGAGCAGGCGGCGCCACCTGCTGCGCCTGAACCTCCGGTATCGGCTCAGCCGGAACCTCAGTCGCAGGCTCAGGCAGAGCCAGAGCGAGTGAATCGTCCCCAGCCGCAAGCCTCCGAGCCTGCCGTGCCAGCAACTCCGCCGCAAGCCTTCGAGCCTACGGCGCCGGCACCCGAGCAGCAGCCCGCAGCTGGCGAACCCGAACCGCCGACCGCACCGGTGCAGGTGCCACCCTCGTTCCTCGACGACGAGCCGGAGAATCAGCCGGATGCCGAACCGAGCGCATCCGACACCAACACCGTGGAACGTCCCGCCGGGGCGGCGGACGAATCGACATTCACCTCACTCATTGTCGGGCTTGACAACGACCCGGCCGATCGCCCGATTAGCTCCCCCGCCTTTAACGAGACGGGTATTGTGCCGCTGCCGCAGCAGGCCCCGGCGCCGGTTGACCCCGAGGTCACGGCCGCTCGTGAGCGTGCAGCGGCGTTTTGGAGCGGAAATGGCGGCGGACAGCCTGCCGACCCAGCTCAGTATGACGACCCAGCTCGGCACAGCCACCCAGGCCAGCAGGGTACTCCGGCTCAGCACGAGGCCACGGTCGACGAGCCGGATCACGAGGACGATCAGTTCACCAACATTGACGCGCTCTTTGCTGAGCCCGAGCCCGTTGAGCGATTCGCCGATGACGGCGATGAGCAGCCAGTGGCCGATGATCCGGATGCTACCCGTCGCCACGAACCGGTGGTCGTTGCCCAGTCATCACCGTTTGCACCGCCGGCTGCCGCAGCTGGTGGCAGCGAGATGCCGCCGCTACCGGGGCTGCCGGGGAGGTCGGAGCTGGCCGATGATCACCGGCAGCAGGATGCGCAGCGCGATTCGGCAGCTGTGCCGCCGATGCCGGCAGCTGCTGGTGCTGGTGCTAGCGCCGGTGCCTTCGGTGGTGGCGGCGGCTTTGCTGGCGGCGGAAACGGTGGCGCTGCTGACGGTGTCGAGCAGGAGCAGCAGCGTCGCGGCGTGCGATTGATCCTCGTGGCAGCCGCGGCCGCACTGTTGGTGATTGGTGGCGTATTCGGTGTGACTCGCCTCTTTGGTGGTGGCGACGACGTCGGCGAGGCCGCGGCAACGACCAGCGCCTCGGAGGCCCCGGCAACAGTGACTGCACCGAACCTTCCCGAGCGCGAGACCGAGAGCCCCGCGCCACCCACCGAAGAACAGCCGCAGTTTGAACCGGTGGCATTCCAAAGCGAATCGGGCAATATCCGCTGCCAGATCACTCCCGAAAACGGAGTGGCCTGCCAGATGCTCAGCCCCGCCTTTGCGCCCGATGAAAATCAGTGCGATGGAGCTTTTAGTGGCGCCGCTGTCGGGATCACAAAAGACGGCGTGAACTATCCGTGCCTCGAGGGGGATCTTGCCGGAGGGCAGGTACTGGGCTATAACGAGCCGATTTCGGCCGGTGAGTTTGGCTGCGTCATCGACTACGAGCTCGGCCTCAGTTGCAATAACAAGGCAGTGGATGCGTTCACGATGGAGTACTACGCCGGTATCAGCAGCTCGGGTAACGCCGCCGCCGATAAAAACCCGACAGTTCCGGTCTACGTGCCGTAGCGACGCATCCTTTTTGCCAGCTGGCAATCAAAAAGTTGTGGGGTCGAGCAGCACTCGCTGCCCGACCCCACAACTCTATAGCCTTCGTGGCCCGCGCTAGCTACCGAGCGCCTGATCCACAATCGCCTTCGCCTCGGCCTGCACCTGTTGCAGGTGCTCGGGGCCCTTGAACGACTCGGCGTAAATTTTGTACACGTCTTCGGTGCCCGAAGGGCGTGCCGCAAACCAGGCGTTTTCGCTGACGATCTTGACGCCGCCGATCGCGGCACCATTACCGGGCGCCTCCGACAGACGCGCGATGATCGGCTCACCAGCCAGCTCGGTGGCGGCAATCGAATCGCCCGAGAGCGCCTTCAACACGGCTTTCTGATCGGCAGTGGCCGGCGCATCCACACGCTGGTAGGCGGGGTCGCCGAACTGTTCGGTGAGGTCGCGATAGTGGTGCGAGGGCGACTTACCGGTAACCGCAATGATCTCGGCCGCCAGCAGCGCCAGCAGGATGCCGTCCTTATCGGTGGTCCAAGTGGTGCCATCAAACTTCAAAAACGCGGCACCGGCCGACTCTTCGCCACCAAACACAACCGTGCCATCCGAAAGGCCCGGTACAAACCACTTGAAGCCCACCGGCACCTCGATGAGCTTGCGCCCGTGCGATGCAACCACCCGGTCGATCATCGAGCTCGACACGAGCGTCTTCCCGATACCGGCCTCGGGCGACCAATCGGGGCGGTGCTGCAGCAGATAGTTGATCGCCACCGCAAGATAGTGGTTCGGGTTCATCAGCCCCGCCGAGGGGGTCACGATACCGTGGCGGTCGGCATCAGCATCATTACCGGTGAGCACGTCGTACTCATCCTTGTGCGCGAGCACCGAAGCCATTGCCGACGGCGACGATGGGTCCATCCGGATCTTGCCATCCCAGTCGAGCGTCATGAACGGCCAGCGCGGATCAACCACCGGGTTGACCACGGCCAGATCAATACCGTAGGTTTCGGCGATACGCTGCCAGTACTTCACGCTCGAACCGCCGAGCGGGTCGGCACCGATGCGTACGCCGGCGCGCTGGATCGCCTCAAAATCAATGATGTCGGCAAGGTCGCTCACATAGTTGCCGAGGAAGTCATACTTGCCGATTTTGCCGTCAGAGTTCACCCGCTGTACGCCCTCGAGCCCCGCGGCAATGAGCTCATTGGCACGGTTCTCGATCCACTTGGTGGCGTCGGTGTCAGCTGGGCCGCCGTGTGGCGGGTTGTATTTGAAGCCGCCATCCTGCGGTGGGTTGTGGCTCGGCGTGATGATGATGCCGTCTGCAACATCATCGTGATCGCCGCTGTTATAGGCGATGATGGCGCGCGACAGCGACGGCGTGGGAACCCACGAATCGTCGGCATCGGCGAGCACGGTCACACCGTTGGCGGCCAGCACATCCAGGGCGGTTTTTTCTGCCGGCGCTGATAGGGCGTGGGTGTCGCGGCCAATGAAAAGCGGCCCGGTGATGCTCTGCCCGGCGCGATACTCGCAAATCGCCTGTGTGATCGCCAGGATGTGCGTCTCATTAAACGACGACTTGAGGCTCGAACCGCGGTGCCCCGAAGTGCCAAAAGCAACTCGCTGCGTCGGCTCACTCACATCGGGAACATTGCGGTAGTAGGCGCCGACCAGAACGTCAACGTCGATGAGATCTTCTGGAAGGGCAACTGTGCCAGCTCGCTCATGCATACTTCTATCCAACCAGCTAGTGGTGAACGTCGCCTTACCGCGGCAAACCTGCCACCCGCCCTGAGCGCGCACGGTTAGCTCTAGGCTGGATGCATGGAGACGATCTCGTTCCTCGGCCCCGCCGGCACCTTCACTGAAGCCGCCCTCAAACTCGCACCCGACGCGGTGGGTAAACACTGGAAACCGGTAACCAATGTGCTCGAAGCGCTCGAAGACGTGCGCACCGGGCGGTCGGTGGCGGCGATGATCGCGCTCGAAAACTCGATCGAGGGTGGCGTGACCGCATCCCAGGATGCCCTGGCCACGCTTCCAAAGCTGCGCATCTCGGGCGAATATGTGGTGCCCATCCGCTTTGGCCTGGCCGTTCGACACGGAACCGCACCTGGCCAGATTCACCGCATCGCCGCGCATCCGGTTGCCTACGGCCAGTGCCGCCGCTGGCTGCAGCGCAACGCACCCGGCCACGAACACATCGTCGCCGTATCAAATGTGGCAAGCGCCCACGATCTCATTGACGAAACCAACCGCATCGATGCCGCCATCACCCCGATGACGATCACGGAACACGTCGATGTCGAACTGCTCCACGGCGATATTCAAGACAATCAAAACGCCTTCACCCGCTTTGTGATGGTCACCACCCGCACCGATGTGCCGGCTCGCACCGGGAATGACAAGACCAGCCTGATCGTCGAGCTTCCCGAAGAGCGGCCCGGCGGGTTGATGTCGATGCTCGAACAGTTCGCCACCCGCGGCGTCAACCTGTCAATGATCACCTCGCGACCACTGCCCGATCAGCCCGGTCGCTACCGCTTCGTGATCGACCTCGACGGGCACCTGCACGATGCGCGCGTACACGAGGCACTTTTGGGGCTGCGACGATTCAGCCCGCGCGTCACCTTCCTCGGCTCATACCCGCGAGCAGTGGCCTCGCGCGTGGAAATCAACCGGGCCCACTCAGACGAAAATTTTGCCGAGGCCGAAAAATGGGTGGCAGGGCTCGACAGCTAGCGCGCCACACGGCCGCGCAACCCAAAAACCAGGCGCGCGGTTTCATCGGCGGCGGGCGCCCGCACGTTGAGTGCATCGTGATGCACCACCACCAAACCGTCGCGCACCCGACCAAGCAGGTCCCCATCCAGCTGGAACGGTTCGGCATCTGAATCAACGGCGAACGAAACGCCCGCGCCCTGCGCACCGGTGATGGCACGGTTGCCGCTATCGCGTCGCGCCACCTGCTTTTCAGCATCCGACTCCAACAAAATTTCGCGCAGCGGCGGCACGACCGTCGAAATACTCCGCAGCATCCCCTGGCCGAGCAGCTCGAGCCAGCCCAGCGGGCCACGCGGTCGCACGATCACCACATCGAGCATCCCGTCATCAAAGGTGGCATCGGGTGCGAGCGTGATTCCGCCCTGCAACTGGCCACAATTGAGCAGCAGCATCGATGAGGCCCGCACCCCATAAGTGGGCTCCGAATCCACGCGGTAGCGGGCGGTGAACATCGGCTGTTTGCGAAGCGTGCGGGCAACCCCACCGAGATACGCGAGCCAGCCGAAACGCTGCTTTTTGTCTTCGTCGGTGAACTGAATCATGCCGGCATCGATGCCCATCCCCGCCATCACCATGAACCACTCACGAACCCGGTTGCCGTCATCGAGCGTCGCGGTGAGCTCGCAGGCGTCGAGCGAGCGTGTGGTGCCGCCGAAAGCGATTTCGAAATGAGTTTGTAGCGGCTGGCGTGGGTCGATATCGAGATTGCGTGCGAGCAGATTGCCAGTGCCCAGCGGCACAATGCCCAGTGCCACCGGCGACTTCGTTTCGGCAAGCGCCGCGGCTGTCTCGCGTACCGTGCCATCGCCGCCGCAGGCGATGATGAGGTCGGCACCATCCGCAATCGCGTCTGCCGCGGCTTCGGTTGCCGAATAGTCGGGTTGGGTGGGAATGATTTTTGAGGATGCGTAGTCGTTGGCGCGCTCGGCCGGCAGTAGCGCAGCAGAAAGCTCCGACTCATCGATTTTGGTGGGGTTAAAAATAATTGCGGCGCGCACGGTGACTCCTCAGCTCAGGTTCAGCGGTCCCGTTCACTTGGCGAGTTTACGCGCCAAGTACGATGGCGAGGTGATCGATGTTCAAATTCTGCGTGACCAGCCCGAAATTGTGCGTGCATCCCAGCGCGCACGAGGTAATGACGAAGCGACGGTAGACGCCGCCCTGGCTGCCGACACCCGTCGACGCGAAGCGATTCGAAACTTTGAAACGCTGCGCGCCGAACAGAATGCACGCTCGAAAGCCATCGGTAAAGCCGCCAAAGAAGAACGCCCGGCCCTGCTCGCCGAGGTAAAAGAGCTCTCTGAACAGGTGAAACAGGCGCAGGCCGAGGTGACCGCCGCCGAGAACGAGTTCACCGCCGCAGCCGCCCGCATCGAAAACCTCGTCGCCGACGGCGTGCCAGCAGGTGGCGAAGACAATTTCACCGTGCTAAAAACTGTCGGCGAACGCCCGACCTTTGATTTCACACCGCGCGACCACCTCGAAATTGGTGAGCTCATCGGCGGTATCGATATGGCGCGCGGCGCCAAAGTATCGGGCTCACGATTCCACTTTTTGCGCGGCATCGGCGCCCGACTCGAACTCGCCATCATGCAGCTGGGGCTGAACAAAGCACTCGAAGAAGGCTTCGTGATGCTCACCCCGCCCACTCTCGTAAAACCCGAAATCATGCAGGGCACCGGATTCCTCGGCGAACACGCCGACGAGGTGTACCTGCTCGAACGCCAAGACCTCTACCTCACCGGCACCAGCGAGGTGGCGCTCGCGGGCTACCACGCCGCCGAAATCATCGATGTGACCGAACCGCTGCGCTATGTGGGCTGGTCGACCTGCTACCGCTCCGAAGCGGGATCGGCCGGTAAAGACACCCGCGGCATCATTCGCGTACACCAGTTCAACAAGCTCGAAATGTTTGTCTACGCTGACCCCGAGATCGCGCAGGTCGAACACGAGCGGCTGCTGGGCTGGCAGGAATGGATGATGAACGCGCTCGGGCTGCACTACCGCGTAATCGACACCGCCGCCGGCGACCTGGGTTCGTCAGCAGCTCGCAAATATGACGTCGAAGCGTGGGTGCCCACGCAGGAAACCTTCCGCGAACTCACCTCGACCTCAAACTGCACCACGTTCCAGGCACGCCGCCTCAACACGCGTTTCCGCAGCGAGAGCGGCCGCACGCAGCCGGTGGCAACGCTGAACGGCACGCTCGCCACCACGCGCTGGCTGGTGGCGCTGCTCGAAACGCATCAGCGCGCCGACGGCTCGGTGACAGTGCCCGAAGCGCTGCGTCCCTACCTGGGCGGCCTGGAAATTATCGAACCGGAGGCGTAGCGCGATGACGACCGGACGGATGCTGATTGCCCTCGATATCGACGGCACGATTCTTGATTCGTCGGGTCGAATACCCGACGAAACGCACCGTGAAGTTGCGCGCCTGCGCGATTCGGGTCACGAGGTGATGCTCGCCACCGGACGCTCCCCATCCGACACGCTGCCGGTGGCAGAACGTCTTGGGATCAGCTCCGACTACATCGTGTCGGCAAACGGCGCGATGACACTGAAACGGGATGCATCCGGCAACTATCGCGCCGAATGGGTCGAAACCTTCGACCCCACCGAGACACTGCTCTCACTGCGTTCCGTGCTGTCGGGTGCGAACTATGCGGTGGAGGGGCCAGACGGGGTGTTTCGCTACGCGGGCACCTTCCCCGAGGGGTCGTTCGAGGCGCAGGGAAAACAGGTTGAGTTTGAAGAGCTGCTGCACCAGCAGGTCACCCGTATGGTCGTGGTTTCGTTCGACCAGACCACCGAGGAATTTCTCGCCCAGGTCGAAAAGGTCGGTCTGCACTCGGTGAGCTACTCGGTGGGATGGACAGCCTGGCTCGATATTGCGCCGTTCGGCGTCAATAAGGGTGTGGCGCTTGAACGCGTGCGGCAGCAGCTCGACATCCCACGCGAGTCGGTGTTTGTGGCCGGTGATGGTCGCAACGACATTGAGATGCTTGAGTGGGCGAAAACCGGTGGCGGCCGGGCGATTGTGATGGGCGGGGCGCCACAGGAAGTGATCGATGCGGGTAATGAAATTACCGCCGATTTCAACCATGAGGGGCTCGCAAAGAAGCTCGAAAGCATCCCGAGTTTGGGGTGCTGAGCTGGCATTTTTCAGAATGTCTCGTTTTTATCACGAAACGTCGAGTAGGATGTACAAATCGACTTGCGCCAACCGGTGCAAATCGACTGGAGGGCTGTCCGAGCGGCCGATGGAGCTGGTCTTGAAAACCAGTGGGCAGTAATGTCCCGTGGGTTCGAATCCCACGCCCTCCGCACAGACCAATAGCAATCGCACCGAGGGAAGCGCCGCCGAGTGGAATCAGATTTCGATCGCGCCATAGCGCCTCGTCGGGGGCGCCGAGCTGCGACAATGGCGCGGCACGGGCGGCTGCGGCAGACCGGAGCCGCCGCATCCCTCGCAAAAGGGTTGGCGATGCTGCTGGGCACCGCATTGGTGTCGGTGCTCGTGTTTGGTGCGATTGTCTACACCAATCTGCGCTCCGGAGTTGAGACCTTCGAGATCGCCGAAGAAGCGCCCGCCAAAGACCTCGCTGCGATCGAGGGCGGTGTGAACTTCCTGCTGGTTGGAAGTGACGACCGCACCGGGCAGGGTGCTGAATTTGGCGAGGGAACTGAGGACGCCGAGGGTGTGCTCAACGACGTCACGATGATCCTGCACTTGTCGGCGGACCATAAGCACGCAACCGTGGTGTCCATCCCTCGCGACACGCTCGTCGATACCCCCACGTGCATCAGTGACGAGGGCGAAGAGATTCCCGAACAGTACGGTGTGCAGTTCAACTCGCTGCTCGGTAGCGGTGGCATGAACTGCGTTATTTCGACAGTTGAAAACATGAGCGGACTGGACATTCAGTTTGCGGCCATGGTGAAATTCCGCGGCGTTATCGAGATGTCGAACGCGGTGGGTGGCGTCGAGGTGTGTGTTGAGCAGCCCATCGACGACCCCTATATCGGGCTGCAGCTTGATGCCGGCTATCACACGCTCAAGGGCGCGGATGCACTGGCTTTCCTGCGCACCCGCCACGGCGTGGGCGACGGGAGTGACCTGTCGCGCATCTCGAACCAGCAGGTGTTCCTCTCGGCGCTGATGCGCACGCTCAAGAGCAGCGACACTCTCACCGACCCGACGAAGCTCTATGGAATTGCGCGCGCGGCAACACAAAATATGGTGCTTTCGAGCAACCTGAACAATGTGGATGTGATGGTGCAGATTGCTTTCGCGCTGTCGGAGGTGCCGCTCGACCAGATCAGCTTCGTGCAGCTTCCCGTGGTGACTTCGGACTATGACGCGAACCGTGTGGTGCCCGATGAGTACGCCAGTGAGGCGCTTTGGGAGCTGCTGCGCAATGACCGTTCGCCGAATGTGGTGCCGAAGGGGTCGGAGGCCGCCGGCGAAACGGACGCGGCGTCCGAGGGCGAGGCCGGTGCTGAGGGCGAGGCCGGTGTTGAGGGTGAAACTGATGCTGAAGGTGAGGCTGCGGGACCGGAAGACCCCGCAGCCGGCGAGGGCGAGCCTGAGAGCAGCGGTGAGGCCACGCCTGATACCGGGCCTACGCTGACCGGGCAGACCGCCGACGATGTGCGCTGCTCAAACTCCGACTCGATCTTCTAGTGTCTTCTAGTGTCTTCTAACGTCGCGCTTTTGTGCTCGCGGCTAGGCAGCGGGCATTGGGGCTCGGAGTGTGACTGTGCTGCGGTCTTGTGCCAATGACTGTGGTGAGCGTGTACACTAGGCAAGTCTGGACACGTGCGAGAGCGGCCGAATCGGCCACCCTGCTAAGGTGGAGTCCCGCGTTAGTGGGACCGTGGGTTCGAATCCCACCGTGTCCGCCAGACTCAAGCCCCCCCCCGACCCCGTTGCAATCATGCGGAGGTCGGGGGTACTTGTTTTCTCTCGTTCGCCCTGGTGAGCGCAAAATGGGCGCAATCTACGAAGGTGTAGTCGCATCCCCGCCCTCAAGTGCCCCCTATCGCCAAGTGACCCTGTTAACGCAGCGACTCCGCCAGCACAGGCCCCAACTATGACCAAATGACCCTGTAACTGCTAAGTGACCCTGTTATAGGAGGGTCATTTGGCACTAACA
Organism: Gulosibacter sp. GYB002; assembly: GCF_036577665.1. Lineage (NCBI taxonomy): Bacteria > Bacillati > Actinomycetota > Actinomycetes > Micrococcales > Microbacteriaceae > Gulosibacter > Gulosibacter sp. GYB002. The sequence continues at coordinate 45,844 of NZ_JARBDD010000016.1, forward strand.
GGGTCACTTGGTGCACGGGACAAGAGTCGGAAACGTTCGTGGCCGTCTCGCCACTCGGTCGTGCGAATCGACTATCGTTTCGATGCGCGGGGCGGCAGTTTTTTGCGTGGCAGCACGATCACGGCAACTGTCGTGGCGATTACAAAAATTGTCACGATCATCCCAATTAACGCCGGCCATCCGAGCGATTGGTAGAACAGGCCGCCCACGAAGCCGAACACACTCGAGCCGATGTAGTAGCTGAAGTTATACAGCGCGGTCGACTGCGCCCGGCCAATTTTGGGATGCGCACCCGCCCACCCGGATGCGGTGGAATGCGCGCCAAAGAACGCGGCGGTAAACACGATCAGCGCGCCGATCGAAACAGCAAGCGACGGCACCAGCAGCAGGAGGAGTGCGGCCATGGCGATGGCGTCACTGATGAGCATCACGATTTTGCGGCCGTATTTGCCCGCCAACCGGCCGGCGATGGGCGACGAGAACGTCCCCGCCAAATAGGCGAGAAACACGAACGATGACACCCACACTGGCAACAAATAGGGCGGAGCGGTGAGGTGCGAGCCGAGATAGTTGTAGAGCGCAACAAAACCACCCATCATCATGAATGGCTGCAGATAGAGCGCCAGCAGCACCGGATCGGTGAGGTGGCGTGCCGAGTTGCGCAGTGTGCCAACGATCGACTGTTTGATCGTCACACCCTGCGCACCGATGGGCTGGAACCCGTGCGGTGACGGCGCCAAAACGACAAAGAGTGTGGCAGTGAGCACCGACATCACCGAGATCGCGAGAAAACCCGCCTGCCACGATCCGGTGAAATCACCCACCGGCCCAGAAATAATGCGACCCGAAAGGCCACCGACTGTATTACCGGCGATGAAAGTGCCCACCGCAGCGGCCGCATCCAGCTGGTGAATTTCTTCGTTGATGTAGGCCATCGCCACCGCGGGAACGCCGCCGAGTGCAAAGCCCTCGAGCAGTCGCGCCGCGAGCGCCAGCTCGAAAGTGGGCATGAGGGTCACGATGATGCCGAGCACTGTGGCTGCGGTCACGGCGATGGTGATGGTGCGTTTGCGGCCGATGCGGTCGGCGACCAGCGACCAGGGGACCGTTGCGAGGGCGAGCCCGCCGGTGCCCATTGACACCATCAGTGATGATTCGGCCAGCGAAACCTCGAACGCCTGCGCGATCTGGGGCAGCACCGCCTGGGGAGCATAGAGCTGCGCGAAGGTGGCGATGCCGGCGAGCAGCATGGCCAGTTGGATGCGCAGGTAGTGCCGCGAGCCGCGGCGATGTCCCAACCAGGTCGTGCCTGTCTCAGAAAAGCCGGGAATCGAGTCACTCACACGGTCTAATCTACTCCGCCGGGCGCGGCTTGATTCCGCGCCGAAGTCTGTGCTAACTTAGCTAAGTCGCCCGCACGGCGGGAAATGGCAGCTGCGCCCGTAGCTCAATGGATAGAGCATCTGACTACGGATCAGAAGGTTAGGGGTTCGAGTCCCTTCGGGCGCGCATCGGATGCCCCGGCACCATCATCAGGTGCCGGGGCATTTTTGTATCCCGCATCCTGCATCCCCTGCATCTCCGCCCGCATCCGCGGCAAGTGACCCTGTTAGCAAACAAGTGACCCTCCTGTTGCAGGGTCATTTGGTAATAAGAGGGTCACTTGCCGGGGAAGAGGGGGGAGAGGGCGAGGGGATGCCCGCGGGCAGCGCGAGCGCGCGGCTACATCGCTTCCAGCGCGTCCGGCCCCTCGGGGAGGATCTGGCCGCCATCCACCACAATCGACTGGCCGGTCACATAGCGAGCACCATCAGAGGCGAGGAACGCCACGGCCTCACCGATGTCGTTCGGTTCGCCAAGCATTCCCAGCGGCACTGCCTTCGCCATTTCGGCGAGGTAGTCGTCACCGAGCGCCTTCAAACCGGGCGTCACAATATTGCCGGGCAGCACCGCGTTGATCGTGATCTTGTCGCCGGCGAGCTCCATCGCCGCCGAGCGGATGAATCCCATCTGCGCCGCCTTCGTGGCACCGTAGTGCGCCCACCCCGGGTAGCCGGTGAAATTACCGGTGATCGACGAGGTCACCACCACGCGGCCACGGCCCGATTCGCGCAGTGCCGGAGTCGCGGCCTGCACCATGTGCATCGTGCCCTTGACGTTGACATCGAAGATGAAGTCAATTTCATCGTCATCCAGTTCGGCAAGCCGAGTCTGCGGGTACACCCCGGCGTTCGCGGCGAGCACCGAAAGGCCACCGAACTTGGCGACCACCTCGTCAACCACGCGCACGCAGGCCTCGCGGTCGCGCACATCCAGCACGTAAGCCTCGAAGCCCGCGGCACGGGCATCCGCGCACTCTTCTTCGGTAAGTCCGGTCACCGCAACTTTGGCGCCGTGGGATGCGAGCACTTCAGAAATTCCTCGGCCGATTCCGGTGGTTCCTCCGGTCACCAGAGCGGTGCGGCCAGCAAGCAGTTCGGTCATCGTCACTCCTCGATATTGATTGACTCGGGGTCGGTGGCACCGTACCAATTTGAAATGTCGGCGGGGTGCCTGAAATCCGTCGCGAGGTGTGCGACTGAAACCGGTTTGTTGCCAACCCATTCGGATGCGAAAGCACCGCAACAAGCGGATGCATGAGCAAATCGGCAGGGTCGATGAAAACTAAAACTCAGTTACCGGGCCGGCGTCGAGCATCACCAACAGCATCCCGAACCGACCGCTACCAGCGGACCACTACCAGCCGAGTGCAGCGAACACCAGTAACGCGGCACCGACGGCAAAAAACACGCCAGCCCCGATCAAAAAAACTTTGATGCTGACGATTGAGAGCCTTGAATAATCATCGGGGTGGGCGAGCAGCGGCATCTGCTCACCAATTTCGTAGGGATGCGATCGAGAAAAATTCGCGGTTGCCGTATGCGTTCGACCCGACTCATCGGTGAGCTCGAACACCGGTTGCCACATGAGAGAGCCGTCCCCGGTGGTGTCCTCGAGGTTTGAAATAACCTCGCCCATAACCGGTTCCCAGCTGCGCAACCGTAAAAACCCGACAAAAAATATGATGCCGATACCGATCGAGAGCGCGCCGAGCGCAATCCAAAACCAGGTCATTTATTCTCCCAATTCCATGGTGCACGGCTAGACATTCGTGCCCATTCGCCAAGCAGAGTAATCCACTTTGACTACTACCGATCACAGGTAGGCATTGCTGCCTTAGCATCCTTGAAACTTGGCATATTTGCCCGCCACCACACGATCACGCGTCAGGAGCAACTATGGGCCTTTGCAGGCGAAAAAGCGTACCGAAAAACCACAACGCCCAGCGGAATATTTCGCACCCGAGGCTGAGATGAACCGCATCAACGATGCCGGCCCGTTTGCCCGTAACAAGCGCCGGTGGCGGGCGATTCAGGTGAGCTACAGCCCGCCAGCATCCGTTACCAGGGGATGCAGTTAATGACGACTTCGATTGGGAGCCGCGCGGCAAGCCGGTGTTCCAGAAATCGCCCCCCAGAGAGCGGCCACCGCTCCGGTAGGGCCTACCAGGTCGGTACCGGCTCACGTTCGTCAATTGGCAGCCCATAGGTCGTGTTCGCATCGGCGAAGGCGGATGCAAGCACGACCTCACCCGGTGCGAACAGCAGCGGCGGGGCCGTCGTGACGAGCAGTTCCGTCGAATGAGCGGCCGTTTCGCTACTGAACACGGCGCCGCTGGCGCGCAGCTCAATCAGCTCAGCGACGATGCGTTTGTTCCCGGTGCCGAATGCGAGTTGCGCGGCAACCTCGAACGCATCGCTGGCATATTGCGCGGCGTAGCTGCGGCGTTCGGCGGCCAGTGAACCGTCAAACATGCGGATGTGGAGGTACACGGCCGCGCGGCTGGCACGATGCATCGCTGCGTCAAGCAGGGGCAGCGCGTAATAGTTGTCGGTTCCGTACCACTGACTGATATAGCGCGCGTATTCGGTGTCGTTACCGGCCATGATGAGCGGCTGACGGATGCGCGCCGCGAGTTCATGAGCCTGTTCGAGATAGTTGAGGGAGGTGTTGTGATGTTGTTGTTCGCCAGTCGACAGCGCCAGGTCTTGCCGGATCGTGGCCAGCTGCATCAGCGCGAACATTTCGCCGCTGGCATCGTGGTTGCTGCGGGCGTGCGCCAGCGCCATTTCGGCTTCGCGCACCGCGGTGTGATAGTCGGCTTCGGAGTGGTGGGCAATGGCGCGCACGCTGGCGGCCGCGGTGAGGTGCGCGTAGTCGAGATGTTCGCCGTGTCGAAGGATGTGTTCGGAGTATTGCCGGTGGGCTTCAATGCCGGCCCGCGTTTTGGTGCTGAACCCGTCGGGTGTGCGCTCGCGCTTATTGCGCGCGAGCTCGATGTAGCTGCGCAATTGCAGCATTTGTGCGCGCAGATCAATATTTTCTGGCGCGCCCACCAACAGGGCTTCGAGTCGGGCGAGGGATGCGGTGGATTCGTCGACGAGCCCCAGCTGCGCCTGTGCTTGAGCGAGTCCCAGCACAGTGTCGGGCAGCAGGTTTGGCATGTCGCGGCTGGCATCCACGGCCTGCTGATAGTGCTGTACCGCTGCGGCATAGTTGCCGCGCATGATTTCGACCGCCCCCAGCGACATGTAGCTGGCAGCGACATGGTCTTTTGGCGAGAGCGTGTTGGGGGCGAGGTCCATCGCTTGCTGGGCGTCGGCTGCGGCCCGGTCGAGATCGCTGCGCCGCTGGTAGACAGTGCAGCGGGCGATGTATACACCCCAGCGGTGGTCGTTATTGCGGGCCGGGTTATCGCCGAGTTCGAGCTGCTGATCGAGCAGCGGCAGCACCTGGTTCAGGTGTTCGAGTGCGGCATCGGTGTTGCCCGCGTTGAGGGCGAGCCCCTGGCTGAACTGGTGAATGCGGATCGCTGCGTCATTGCGCGAAACCGTGTCGGTGCACTGCTGCGCGGCGCTGGTCGCCTCGTCGAAGTGCACTCGCCAACCGGGATCGCCCGCGAACAGCTTTTGGGATGCGATCAGCAGCGTGTCGCGCACCCGGATGGCGGCCGCATCAAATTCGAGCATGCCTGCCAGTGTGGCAGAGCCAGGCGAAATCTCGCTGGCTTAAGATATTGGGCCACTGGCGAAGCCGCACAAATATGGAGGCGAACACGAATGGATCGGTGCGCCCGCAGCGTGGCGATCAACCTGGCCTGGCGCGAGCTTGATATCAACGCCCCGGCGTTCACGAATCGTGAGGGGCGGGTGCTCGCGCGAGCGCTGAAGTGCCTGCTCGACCCGCTGGTGCTGCAGCCGCGCATCAACACCGAAATTGGCGCCGCGGTGCTGGATGCCGAACAGATGGTGCGGTTAAAAGAATTGCTTGCGGCCGCACAACCGCGACTCGAGGTGGCGTCGAAGTGGTACGACCTGCTGCGCGCACAGCGGCGCGCGCTCGGTATCACTGCCGGCAACGCGCAGGAGCTCTACTTCCCACGCGCTTATGAACTGGCCACCACCCTCGGCGCTCCCGGGGATGACGCTATCGAGCACTGTCGCGAGATGCTCTCGGAGGTGCACGCGATCGGTGGCGATGCCGAACAGCTGCGCGCGGCATTCAACGATCCCGAAACTCTGGCCGATCTGACCGCCGATCTGCAGCAGCACTGGGATACGGCAGTGGGTCGGTCGGCGCCGCTGAGCGGTGACGAGATCGCCGAACTTGCCGACGCTGCGCGGGATGCTCTCAGTGACCGCAAGCGCAGCCGTGACACCCGCCGCGGCTGGGCGCAGCTGCGTGAAGGTGGCGCCACCGCGCTGGGGGAGGCGCTGCGGGTGCAGCGTGATGCGGCGGAAAACTTCGCCCGGGCAGCCGAGAGCGAAATCACACCGGATGCGCTGGCGCAGACCCTGCCACTGACCGCACCTGCGCTCGCGGACGCTCGCACAGAGACCATTGCACCAGACCAGACCATTGCACCAGACCGGCACGGCGCCCTCGACCGGCCGATTGAGGTGCGCACGCGCGCCGCCATCCGCCGTCTACAAGGCGCAGGATTTGCTGCCGATATCGAATTGCTCGATGACGAAATTGCGCGCAGCTGCCAGGCCTTCGGGATGCGCGATGTCGACCTCGGGGCCGCATTTGTTGCCGGGATGCTGGTGGCCGGCTGGGTGCATCCCCTCGCCGCCTCGACGCATCCCGGAGCGCCGCAGGCCCTGCATCCGGTCATTTCCCGCGCTCGCAATGAAGCGTATGTGCTCTATTTGCGCCGCGCCCTACATGCCGGTCATGCCGTGCATCCCGAGCAAGAGCCGGTGGTTGCCGACCTGCGCGATTTTTCGCGGCACTATTTGCGGCGATTGTGGACGCGGCTGCACGGCCGTGATGTGCTCCGACTCGGCCTCGATGTCGAAGGTGAGGCGTTTGAGCTTTTGGCGGGTGTTGTGAGGTCGACCCTGCACGATCAGCGGCAGCGGATGCGCCGAGCGCTTGAACAATTTGGTGGCTGGGATGACGACGAGGAGCGGAACGATGCAACTATTGCGGCGTGAATTTGATGGCCTCGATCAGCTCATTAACCCGGCCGCCGCGCCGCTCGGCAGCCGTGCGGAACGGCTCGGTGTGGAGCTACCCGGAGCGCTGCTGGAGTGGTCGCTGATGGCGCCGCCGGGCGCGCTGCCGGTGATTACGCTGCGAGATGCCGATGAAGTCGATTGGTTTTGGCAGGTTTTTGGGCAGGATGCGCATCTGGCACTCCTCGAGGGCGCGGCACAGATCGAGGTCACACCAGATCATGACCGGCTGGTGCAATTGCAATGCCTTGGCCGGGCGCTGTGGGCGCGCGCGTGGTGGCCGGCAAGCGAACGCGAGGGTATCCCTGCGCTGGATGACACCGTGCTGGCGGCCGAAATCGTCACCCTGATTGCGAGCCTCGATGAGTTGGCCGGTGACAGTCTCGATGACGAGCTCGAAATTGTGCGCGCGGCCCACTCGCGGGATGATTACGCTGCGCTGCTCGCCGCCGAAGACCCGGCTGTACGCGGCCTTGGCGAGCGACTTTTTGCAGTTTTCGAGTGGGAACTGCCGGCTGAAACGCCCGAGCTCGCGCGGCGGGCCGACTACGCGCTCGCGGCTTCGGGCACGCAAACAACCGCGGCGGATGCGCTCGCAAGCGGCACCGCGCCGCTGGAGTGGCAGCGCGTACCGGCACGTATTTTTGACGCGGGCGAGACGGCCATTCAGTGGTCGGTGGATGCGCGCCCCGATCCCGTACTGCACGTGCTGGTGGAGCTGCTGCCGGGCGCAGACGCGAGCGGTATTCCGGTGGTTGCGAAACTGCTCGACAAACCCGAATCGGAGGTCAGCGAGTTACTGGATGCGGGCGGCGCGGCCGATCTGCCGCTACCGCTGAGTGCCGCGGAAGTCTGGTCGCAAAATTGGGATGCGCTGCGCATCCGGGTGGGTGCCGCGGGTGACGGTGATGAGGATGCGACGGTGCGCGACCGCGTGCGCGATTATGCACAGTCTCGGCTCGGAGACGATGACGCGCTCACGCTCGCGGCCGAGCGCCAGGCGGCGGCCGAAGATTTTTGAAACTTTTTGCCGCGAAACTTGTGATCGGTAGGGAATCGGCCGAAATACCTTGAGTGCAACAGAACTCAACGGGGGTTCTGCACAAGGAAAGGGAAACCAAAATGATCCGTAAGACCACCTTCTCGTTCGCAGCAGTTGCACTCCTCGGCATCACCGCCCTCACCGGTTGTGCAGCGACGGATGAAGCAGAGACCGAAGATGGCGCCGTTGCGGCAGAGGCTGGCAGCGAGGTCGACACGAACGACAGCGCCGGCAGCGAAGCTGGCGGTGACGCTGGCAGCGAGGTGAGCGGCGGCGGTGCAATGGGCGGCTCGTTCACGCTCAAGGTATCGGGCACCGATATCACTCTCGATGACCCCGTCGTGGCCTGCCAGGAGCAGGGCGGCCAGTACGCGCTGGGCGTGGTTTCGCAGATCGATTCAGCGGCGGATGCAGCCGGCTTCGGTGCGGTGCTGAGCGGCAAGGACAACCCGACCGTGGTTTCGGTGGGGGTTGTTGATGCTGACGGCCACGCTGTCGCTTACGCCGAGGGTGCCGGCATGGGCTCGGCTGATGTCAAGGTTGATGGCAACACTTACACCATCACCGGCACCGGCATCATCAGCGACCTCAACAACCCGACCTCGATGGAGGAGGCCGACTTCGAGTTCAGCGTCACCTGCCCCTAGAGCAGCACGCGCGAAACTTCAGAGAACGGGGATGGTGCCGGGTCGAAAACAATTCGACCCGCACCACAGTTTTTGCGAGAGCATCGCCCAACTGGGCAGCGTGACGAGAAAGGACTGGCAATGTCACGGACACTCTTGGTGAAATTCACCGAGACTGACACACTGTATTGGTCGTGGCGTTGGCAAGACACCCCCGATGAAGTCGAAGCCGGAAGGCTCAAGCCCGAGTTCGTTGCAGGTTTGCGGCAGGCGCTCGCGCAATTTTTGCCAGAACCGCACGAGGCTGAAGACGGGGATGCAGCGCTGCAACGAGCACTCACCGAGAGCTTGCTGGCAACCCCAGACGGTTCGTTACAGCTCGGCCAGGCGCTCGGGCAGGCGCTGTTTGCCGTTGAAATGGTTGCGCAGCTGCGTGCTGAACGCGACCGTGGCTCGCGACCGCGGCTGCGCATCCAGCCCTCGCCCACCACGGCGCGAGTGCCGTGGGCGCTCGTGCGCATCGGGCCCGAACTTGAGCCGCTGATTTCACTCGTTAATCTCGAATTTGCACCGCCGGCCGCGCTCACGGTCTCGGCACGCACCACCAATCATCGGGGCAAGACGGTGGTCGCGGTGATCGATCCGCGAGTGCCCGGTGCGGCACCAACTTCGGCGCTCGGATCGGTGCTCGGGCGTCCGGCAGAAAACGATCCGCTGGCGCAGCTGCTGCGTCACGGTGCGCTGCTGCGCCCCGAAGCCGAAAACTATCTTGGCCTCGCGCGGCGACGCGATCTTGATCGCGCCTGGCTGCGCGAACAATTGGCGGATGCGGCCCGGTTTTTGTATGTCGGGCACGCCACCAGCGGTGAAACCGCGGATGCGGGTGCCAGCGCGGCACTGCACCTCGCCGGTGCCGCCCCACATGTGCCGGTAACCGCAGCGGAGCTGGTGCGCGATAGGTGGCAGCTGCCGCCCCGCTGCGCGCTTATCGCCTGCGGCTCGGCCAGTGAACTGCGCGATCTCGAGCCGATGGGGCTCACGCTCGCGGCACTGAGCTGCGGTGCTGAGCTGGTCACTGCTACTTCGTGGCGGCTGCCAACCGACGCCGCGATCGCATTTTTTGGTGAGGCGGCCACCGACCGGCAGCCGCTTCGCGAATTGGTGTTGGCAGTTGATACCGCACACGAATTTGATGATCCGGTGCTGGCGCTTGCCGACTGGCAGCGTGAGCGGCTCCGCGCCTGGGAAGCATCCGGGTCGATCATCGACACTCCGCTCGTGTGGGCAGCGGCAGTGAGCTATACCCGTGGTGGTCGAACTAAACAATCGGAAGAATGACCAGGTTGTAGGTAACCGAGGGTTCATTCGCAATTGGTAGAGGTGAAGATATGTTTGCCGTAATACTCGCGCTGGTGGGATCTGCTTTTGTCGGGGCCGTGCTCACGTATTCGCTGATTGCAGTCTCGGAAGGCCAGTGGTATCTCTTGGCCTTGAGTGCTATGGTCGGCCTCCCCGTACTAATAGGGATCGCCGTGATAGCCGGAATATCCGAGGGGGCTGAAAGTCGGAAGCGATATCTCTTCATTAGACAACAGCGGCGCATGGCACCGGCCGTTGTCACCGGTTTGAAAAGCATCGGCAGCGAGGGCAGATACCGGATTTCCGCGACGGTCTACCCGCCCGATATGCCTCCGTATCGCGCCCAGTTTGAAGAGGACCTCGACCCGATCGCTGACGCCGGCGTGTGGCAGCGCGGCATGGTGATTCAAGTACAGCTGGTGAATATTGACAACGGCGGTGTCATCAGAGTTCGCGTTCTGGATGCATCGGTGATTCCCGAAGACAGCCCGAAGCCGAAGCCCTGGGAGCAGGTGCGTCGTGACTATATCGAGGGCGATGCGCCCGGCTATCGGGGGCCCAGAGTTGAGGGCGTGAGGTCGGCCGGTTGGCGGTCGGTTGAAATACCGCAGCGGTCAAAACTGCGCTCGCCGGGGCGACCCGCACTGTGGACTAGTTTTATCGCGGGGATCGCGATCATGGTGCTGCTGTGCTTGGACTCGATTACCAACACGATTGAGCGCGTGCAGCGAGGTGAGCTGAGCACGACCGTTTATGAATCTTCGGTGATTGCGCGGGCTGGCGCGCAAGACATTCTCGACCGGTCGGGTAGCGACAAGTTCTATGTGGTTTCTTTGACCGACAACGGAATCAGCGCCGATGTGAAGAGTGAGCGTCTCGAAAAAGTTGAGGATTGGAAATTGCGCCGCGAAGAACCCTTCCCGCCCGGCAGATTTGGGCCGTGGACCAATATGACCGTCTCGGACTACAGCGAGATGATCCACGGCACCGAATTCGGCATTGATGATGTGCGCTGGGAGAACCTGCCCAAGATCGTGAGCGACGCGCGCGAGGTTTGTAAGCGTGACTACCCGACGGCCGACCTCGATTTTCAACAGGTGCTGATTTCGGTCAAGAACGATCAACTGCAGTTCGAATACCGCGGAAGCTTCACGACCCGGGAGAGCTGCAATCTCAGCTACACGATGGCTGGGAAACCGATCGGCCGCTAACCGCTGGCTAAGGTTCTTGCGTGGTTGCCGCCGCGCCGCAGGCTGATGGGCGGTGTGCTGTCACCGCACCGCGCGCGGGCGAATCGCAAGATCGGTGATCTGCACCTCTGGTGGCGCATCCACCGCGAAACGCACCGCGCTCGCAACCGTGGCCGGCTGAATATAGTGAGCGGGTGTGTACTCGCCGCCGATGCCGTCCTGCAATTCCACCTGCATCGGGGTGGCCACCTGGCCGGGCAAGATTGTCGCCACCCGAATCGCATCCGGTTCAACCTCGAGCCGCAGCGAATCGGCCATGCCCTTGAGCGCGTGCTTGGTGGAGACATACACCGACATTTGTCGCGCGGGACGAATTGAAACTCCCGACCCGATGAACACCACGGTGCCCTTGGATGCGCGCAGCAGCGGCAGCGCCAGGCGCGTGAGTGCCGCCGGCGCGATCAAATTGGTGGCCAGCTGGCGCTGCCACTCGGCGGTGTCGGTGTCGGCGAACCAACCGGGCGTGCCCACCGCGGCCGAGTGCACCAGCGCATCCAATCGTGGCAGCTGCGAGACGATCTTGTGGACGGCCCCGCCTTCGGCAAACACCGCGGCATCACTGAGGTCGGCAGAAAGTGTCGTGTCGGCACCGCAATTTGCGAGCCGTTCGGTATCGCGCCCCAGGCCGATGATCTCGTGCGTGGCGGCGAGCTCGGCAACAATCGCGCGGCCGATGCCGCTGCTGGCGCCAGTGACAAGTGCGACGGGTTTCGACATGACGCTCAGCTTAGGCGGCTGAGATTTGCGGCCGCTGGATGGGAATATCCGTGCGTAGGATGGTGCATATGACTGAATCGGTAGCAGGCGCGACACGCGGCATTGTGATCCACATCAACTCGGATGATCCGGCGCGGTTGTTTGGCGCGTACCAGTCGGGTGCCAACGCCATCAAGGTGCTCGGCGACGACGTGCAGGTGAACATCGTGGCGCAGGGCGGATGCGTGACCGGCGCGACCCACTCGTACGCCGGGTCGAGCGAGCTTGAAAACGCCCTTGCCGATAACTCGAATGTGCACATCTATCTGTGTGCGCTCGCGGTGCGTGCCCGTGAGATCGCTAAGGAAGACCTGATCAGCGACATCAAACTCGCACCCACTGCGACCGCACTGTGCGCGCAGCGGCAGTTCGAGGGCTGGGCGTACGTGCGGCCGTAGCTGCACGCCTTGCTCATCTTGTTCATTGCGCTGGCGACCGCGTTCGGGTAAAGCTCTCTGCCGCTCCGGCTGCCCTCGCCCCGCTCCGGCTGCCCTCGCCTTGCTTAAGGAAATTTGTTTCCTGACCTCAATTCAGGAAGGAGATTTGTTTCCTGGCTGCAGAATCGCAGTTTTGGCCCTGATTTCCGGGGGATAGCTCGTTTTTGCAGCCAAAATTCTGATCGCAGGAAACAAAATTCCGCAGACAGACGGGCAAGCAGGCGGGCCGGATGCTGTTGCTGGGCCGGCTGGCGCTGGGCTGGCGCAGGGCTGGGCGCCACAGTGGCTCAGCTTAGAAGTAACCAGCCTTAGTTCTCCATATACTCGGGTGAGCCGATGCCAATTGACTCAAAGTGAGCTGCGCGGGCGACTTCGTCTTGCAAATATTGCAGCTCTTCTGGGTCGATCTGGCCAGCCTGAGTAGCGTGGTTGAGGTCTTCTTGTGCATCCTCAAACGCGTACGGTTGCCAGACGGTAAGGCCGATGCCTTTAAAAACCCACGCAGCGGGAGCTTCACTGTCGTCAACGGGTGCGAGCTTGTTGCAAGCCCGCAGGTATTCGGTGCAGTCAGCCACGCCCAGTTGGGACAGGTTCTTGCCGTTGAGCTCTACTTCGACGCCGTTGCTATGCGGATTCGTGTGAAACTCAATGAACTCAACCCCCGTGCGTCCGAGATGCACCTGTACTGATGCATCAGCGAACGTCAGGCGGTGTTCCTCAACCTGTGGCTCAGGGTCGCCAAGTACCGCACAGACCGCTGACCGGTCATCACCAAATCGGATTGTTCCGTTGCCGAGCGGTGCACGGAACTCTGCTCCGATGTTGGGCAGCAACGTTACGGAAGTGTTCATGTGTGATTGCCTTTCGACGTGGTCGGCAGCGGGTGCCTGGCCGAGACCCTGTGTTCTGCCGCTAACCTAAGACTCCGCCAAGCAGGTAAACGGGAGCGCCGCGTTGGCAGGTTAGTGCCCGGCGTGAACGGTTCGCGCAGACGCTCGCACAGCTGCTGCAGCTCCGTCAGTTCGTCACTCGAAAGCGCACCGATGCATCACTGAATTGGATGCAATAGTACGCAAACAACTATTTGCTAGATGCATTTGTGCTGCGGTTGGCTGATCTTGCACATAGACGGCTGCCGCCATGCACAACATGCTGCGCAATGAAGCCAGCGCAAGCTGCGGCAGCGAGAGAACGGAGATCATCTATGCCGCACGAAAGCACTGAAGTTGTTGTGGTGGGGGCGGGACAGTCTGGCCTCGCGATGAGTGAACATCTCACCAACGCCGGTATCCCGCATCTGGTTCTTGAAAAAAACACGATCGCACACTGCTGGCGCAATGTGCGGTGGGATTCGCTCGTGACCAATGGGCCCGTATGGCACGACCGCTTTCCAACCCGTGAGTTCACGAGCGTCGGCCCCGATGAGTTTGCCACTAAAGACCAAGTGGCAGACTATCTCGAAGCGTTTGCGCAGCAGATTCACGCGCCAGTGCGTGAGCGGGTTGAGGTGACGCGCGTCGCCAAGCGTGAACATGAGCGTGGATTTCGCGTCGAAACCACCGACGGCACTATTGACGCCAATTTTGTGGTTGCCGCGACGGGTCCATTTCAGCAGCCGGTGATCCCGCCGATCGTGCCGCAAAGCGATCACATCCTGCAGCTGCACTCAAATCAATACCGCAATTCCGAACAGCTCCCGCCCGGGCCCGTGCTCGTTGTCGGAGCCGGCAGCTCGGGCGTGCAGATTGCCGCCGAACTCAATGCGGCCGGCCGCGACACCTATCTGGCCGTGGGTCCGCACGATCGTCCGCCGCGTCGCTACCGAGACCACGACTTTGTGTACTGGCTCGGTGTGCTGGGGAAGTGGGAGATGGCTACCCCCGCAGTGGGTGCCGAACACGTCACTATCGCTGTGAGCGGTGCAGCTGGCGGGCACACCGTTGATTTTCGCCAGCTCGCTTATGACGGCATCACGCTGCTGGGCCGCGCCGAATCGTGTGCGGGGAGTGTCATGCGCTTCGCTAATGATCTTGCGCGCAACATCCGTAACGGTGATGCCAACTACCTGAGTCTGCTCGACGAGGCTGATGCCTATATCGCCGAAAACGGTCTTGATTTCCCCGAAGAGCCATCGGCTCGCGAGATACTGCCCGACCCCGATTGCGTTACGCATCCAATTCTTGAGCTCGATCTCGACAAAGTCGGGATTTCTACCATCATCTGGGCTACTGGATTCCGGGTCGACTATTCGTGGCTACCAGCTCGCGCGGTGGATGCACAGGGGCGGCCACTCCAGCAGCGTGGCGTGTCGGTCGAGCCGGGAATCTATTTCGTCGGCCTGCCCTGGCAGTCGCGTCGCGGTTCAAGTTTCATCTGGGGATGCTGGCACGATGCCAAATATATTGCCGATCAGATCACCATCCAGCGCGGATACGCGAACTATCGTCCCGCGCTCCACAAACTAGCTAGCGTTTGATTCTTTGAGCACCTGTTGAACAATTTCGACGAAGGCACGACTGCGTGCAGTCGGGCGGGTCTGGCGCAGCTGGGCAATTGCGAGTCGAAGCGAGGGAACCTCGTCGGCGATTTCGAGTGCGATAGCCCGCGGGCCAGCATAGGTGGTGTCGAAGGCCGGCTGCTGGTTGAGGATGGAATATCCCATGCCAGAGGCGACCATGGAGCGTAACGCCTCAAAATTGGGTGTTTTGTAGCGGATCTGTGGAGTGCCGCCAGCGGTGCGGATGAGTGTAAGAAAGTACTCACGGCTGTCGGGCAGGTCGAGCAACACAAGCGGCTCATCCACCAGTTCAGAGAGGTGGACGCGTTTTCGCTTCGCGAAGCGGCTTGTGTCGGCAACGATGATGTAGGGACGAATTGCGCCAAGCGGTGCTGTCACGATGTCGTCTGCCGCACTGAACTCGTAGGTGATGGCAACTTCCGCGCGTCCGGTGCGTAGGTCGGCCAGATTCTGTTCGTGATCCCCACCAAATACTTCCAGACTCAGTTCGGGATGCTCGCGTGCGATATGGCTCATTACCTGCGGCAGGATGGTGGGGGTAAGCGTGTCAAATACTGCCACGCGCAGAGTGCCGCGAAGCGCGGCAGCATCGGCCTGGATGGCATCGATCATCGAGTCGAGCTGATCAAACAGCAGGGCTGTTTCTTGTTGTAGCCGCTCACCCGCGGGAGTGAGCACCAGTCCCTTGGCATGGCGCCGAATAAACAGTGACGTGCCGAGTGCTCGTTCAAGCTGCGTGATGGAACTCGAAACTGCTGACTGGGCGACGTGCAGCTCCTGGCTGGCTGCGGTCATGTTCAAAGTGCGGGCGCAGGCGGCAAAATAGCCAAGCTGTGCGAGGGTGATTGAAAAACGGGCCACGCTGCCTCCATCTTCTAATCAGATAGTGCTTATAGCCGTTTTCTATTTTACAGATGCACTGCGGGTTCGTTGAATGGACACACACTCCCGCGCTCTCAACGCTGACAGTCGCGGCCGCCAGGCACACATGGATACCCAGGAGGGCGATGATGCCAACACACACTCGAATCCGCACCTTCAACACCAAAGACACCTATCCAGAACAAAACCTCGATAACGATCTCTGCCAGGCCGTAGTGGCGAACGGGGTCATATACCTGCGAGGTCAGATCGGGCAGGATCTCGAAACCCGCGAGTCCGTTGGCATTGGAGACCCGGTCGCGCAAACCGAGCAGGCAATGGCAAACATCCAGCTGTTGCTCGAAGAAGCTGGCAGCCGACTCGAAGACATCGTCAAAGTAACCGTCTACATCACCGACCCCCGGTACCGAGAGGGCGTGTACCGAACCATGGGTAAATGGCTCCGCGGCGTGTATCCAGTCTCGACCGGCCTCGTCGTGCAGGCGCTCGCCCGCCCCGAATGGTTGGTTGAAATCGATGCGACCGCGGTGATCAGTCAGGGGGTCGAGTCATGACCTTCTCGTTGCTACTGCGTGATCCAAAAACTGGCGAGTTTGGTTCGGCAATCTCGTCATCCTCGCCCGCAGTTGCGGCGCGCTGCGTCAACCTTGCCGACGGCGTGGGCGGCGCACACTCGCAAAACGTCACCGATCCACGGCTCGGTGTGATGTTGCTCGATGCACTCAAAGCAGGCCATTCTGCTTCGGCAGCGATGGCCGCGGTCACCGAATCGGCCGACCCAGAAACCATCCAATTCCGGCAGCTTCTGGCAATCGACGCCGCCGGTGAAACCGCCGTGTACTCGGGCCCGCGAGCGCTCGGCACCTTCGGCGCATCGCAACAGAAAAATGCGGTTGCGGCTGGCAATATGCTCGCGTCGCTCGAGGTGCTTGAAGCACTGGTTGATGCCGCGCTCGCGGCTACAGGGCCAATCGAGCGGCGTCTGATCGCCGGAATGCGAGCAGCGGTCGCTGCCGGTGGAGAAGAGGGGCCGCTTCACTCGGCAGGGCTCGCAGTGGTGGGCGATGCCGGCTGGCGGGTCACCGACCTGCGTGTCGATTGGGCGGATGACGATGCGGTCGAGGCGCTTGCCGAGCTGACTGAACTCTGGCTTCCGCAGCGCAATGACTACGTCACCCGCGGGCGCGACCCTCGCTCGGCACCGTCGTATGGGGTGCCCGGCGATGACTGACCTCGATATCGATAAGCGCCGCATCGCGAACCGTTTTGAAAGCGTTCGCGACGAAGTTGTGGCGCTCTCACGCGACCTTCATGCGCATCCCGAAACCGCTTGGGAAGAGACCCGGTCGTCAGCCGCAGTCGCCGAACTGTTGCGGCGGCACGGGTTTACCGTTGAGCAGCCCTATTGCGCACTGCCCACCGCATTTCGTGCCCGCTACGGCACAGGAAAACGCTTCACCGTGGGATTTCTCGCCGAGTACGATGCACTCCCCGGCCTCGGGCACGCCTGCGGACATAACCTCATCGCAGCCATGTCGGTCGGTGCCGGGCTGGCGCTCGCTGAGGTGGCCGACGCATCCGGCATTGCCATTGAAGTGATTGGCACGCCTGCTGAAGAGGGCGGTGGTGGCAAAATTGAGCTGCTCGAGCGCGGCGCGTTCACCAACCTCGATTTCGCTTGTATGGCGCATCCCGCACCGGTAGATGTTGCCGAAGCTCGACCATATGCGGTGACCCACTGGCACATTGCCTACGAAGGCACCGCGGCACATGCGGCTGCCTATCCCGATCGCGGGGTGAACGCCAACGACGCGTTTCTCGTGGCGCAGGTGGCGCTGGCCGCGTTGCGGCAACAGCTGCCCGCCGGAGTGCGGGTGCACGGCATTCAAACCCGCGGTGGAGAGGCCCCGAATGCCATCCCCGAACGCACCGAAGGGCGCTGGTACGTTCGTGCCGAATCCATGGAGCAACTGCTCAAACTCGAAGAGCGGGTCGAAAACTGCTTCAAAGCGGGGGCACTCGCAACCGGCGCAAAACTCACGATCACTCATGAGAGTAAGCGCTACTCAGAAATGCGCACCGACCAAGAAGCGCTTGAATGCTACCGGCAAAATGCCATTGCGCTGGGTCGTAACTTCGATGTCGATCCACTCGCCGCGACGATGGCCCGGGCCTCAACCGATATGGGCAATGTGTCTCAGGTCGTCAATGCCATCCATCCCTACATCGGTGTGGGTGGTACCGCGAGCAATCACCAGCCCGAATTTGCCGATGCGTGCATTGGCCCCATAGCTGAGCAAACGCTTCACGACGGTGCGCTTGGGCTTGCCTACACCGCTCTCGACATCGCGCAGCGTCGCAGTGCATGTCGGTCTTCCAATGAGGAGCGATAAAGTGGGTGGTGATGTGAACGCTTGCTATCGCAATCACTGTGACTGCGAAAACGTTTGATGTTGCCTCGCGTGATGGCTGCAGCCGTAAGGCGCCGCCGCTACTTTTTCTCTGGCTTACTATCAGGCGCGAACGGTGCGCGCAGCCGCTCGCACAGCTCCTGCAGCGTCGCGAGTTCATCCTCGGTGAGCGCGCCGCCCACGTGACGTTCGATGCTGTCGGCGTGAATCCGCCCAACCCGACGGAACTCACTCACGCCGGCCGCGGTGAGGGCGACGATAGTGCTGCGCGCATCAAATTCATCCTCGAATTTTTCGACGAATCCGCGCGCAACCAGCCGATCGATCAGCCGCGATACCGACGATTGCGTGATCAGTACCGATTCGTTCAGATCGCGCAGCCGGATGCGCCGCTCGGGGCAGCGGGCAATGTTGTAGAGCACGTCGTACTCGTTAATCGACATTCCGGCGCCGGCAAAATCTTGCCGCAGCACGCGCATGACCGCTACCTGCGTGCGGAACAGCGACTCCCAAGCATCACTGGCTGATGTCGAGGCTGAACTCATACTCACTCCGCTTCATCCCCCGCGGCCGCGCGGCCACGGTGCACAAGAACTGCGATTGCTAGTCAATTGTCGATGTTATCGACCGGCAGAGTCTGCAGCCACAAACCCGGCCGGGTTTGATAGCGGGTCGTTAATTTAGAAGCGGTCGGGCGACGGCGCCAGCGGATGCACCACGCGCACATCGGCGTGGCGATCGAAGCGGTACCCGCTGCCGCGCACGGTGCGCACGATATCGGCATATTCGCCAAGTTTTTTGCGCAGGCGGCGCACATGCACGTCGATGGTGCGCTCGTGCGGCTGCTCTTCGCTGCGGTCGGTCCACAGCACATCGATGAGCTCATCGCGGGTGACCGTGCGACCCTCTCGCAGTACAAGCGCCTGCAGCAGCTCGAACTCTTTGTAGGTGAGGTCGGCATTGTCGTCGTGCACCAGCACGCGCTTGCGGCTGGTGTCGATCACGACCCTGGCAGAAACCCGCGGTGAGTTGTCTGCCCCGCGGTTGCGGGCCGCGCGGGCTTCGGCTACGGCCTTCGGTTCTTGTAGGGCCAGCCGCACCAGGTCGATCGGGCGCCCCGATGCTTCTGCTGGCGCCAGCGCCACGGATGCATAGCTTTCGGCACCGGGGGAGCGTTCGGCGAGCACCTCACGCAGCGCGTTGACGAGTTCAGCGAGTTCGTGGTCGTCGTGGGGGTCGAGCCCCACATAGAGCGCGAAGCCGCGCGCGGTGGGCGCGGGCTGGCGGGCAGCTGCGGTGTAGCCGGTTGCGGTTGCGGCAGTTGCAGTCGGGCGCAGGCGGTGCTGGTCGGGGCGGTGGTGAGGGATCACTGTGGTGCTTTGTGTGAGCGACATGAAAATTCAGCTTTCGATGATGATGCGAGGCTGCAGCGGGCGATTGCCGGGCTGGAACAGCCGAAAATGTGTGGCCGGGATAGTGGCCGAGAAAGCTCGTCTGCGGATGCAACGAGATCGGAATCAACGAGATCGTGTCGGCTGGCGTGAATGGAATCGTGCATTTTGTTATGCCAGCGTCGGCCCGATCGAGACGAGACGCGTGTTAGCGACACATTCGACACGCGCACACGCCAGCCATCATCATGCCGGCGCGTCCTGCCACCTCGTGGGCGGTCAAGGGGCGTGCGTTCGTTGCGATCATGAAGTTCATTGTTCAGGATGCGGCGCAGATCGTCAACTCGGTGCGCCGCCAGCCGTGGCAGGTATTAGTCGACCACACCATAGAGCCGGTCGCCCGCATCCCCGAGGCCGGGCACGATAAAAGCGTCTTCGTTGAGCCCCTCGTCGAGCGCTGCGATCAGCACTCGCACGTTCGCGTCGGGGAAGCGCTGCCGCATCAGCTCAACACCCTGCGGTGCGGCAACGAGGCAGATCGCATTGACCTCGGTGGCTCCCGCGTCAAGCAAAAACTGCACGGTGGCTGCTAGCGAGCCGCCGGTGGCGAGCATCGGGTCGAGCACGAAGCACTGTCGGTCGGCAAGATTGTCAGGCAGTCGCTTTGCGTAGGTCTCGGGCTGCAGCGTTTTTTCGTTGCGGCGGATCCCCACAAACCCCACCTCGCAATAGGGCATGAGCTTGAGAAAGCCGTCGAGCATACCCAGCCCCGCGCGAATAATTGGCACCGCGAGCGGCAGCGGCGTAGCCACCGTCACACCGGTCATTGCGCTCACCGGGGTGTTGATTTCCTGTGGCATCACGCGCAGCGAGCGGGTTGCCTCGTAGGTGAGCAGATTGACAAGTTCAGCGACCAGCTCGCGGAACATCGGTGATGAGGTGCGTTCGTCGCGCAGCAGGGTCATTTTGTGGTCAATCAGCGGGTGGTCGGCGACGTGCAACTCCATGGCAGCAGTTTAACTTTTTCTGCCCGGTGTAACCCGCGAGGTCGGCGTGAGCTTTTCGGAAGATTTTGGGTGCAGGATGCGCTCGGCGGCATCCTGCGGCGCAAATCTTTCGCTGAACTCACTCCTACCAATTACCCTCAAGGAAGTGTGAAGCGAGGTGAAATGTGCGCGTGCCCCAAAAATATGAGTGGCTGATGCGCCAGGCGCTGTGCGAGGCCCACAAGGCGACGGCCACGGGCGATCTGCCGATCGGTGCGGTGGTCACCGATGCAGAAGGGCAGATCATCGGTCGCGGGCACAATGTGCGAGAAGCACGCCACGACCCCGCCGGGCACGCTGAAGTTGTGGCGCTGCGCGCGGCAGCCGAAACGCTCGGCACCTCACGACTCGACGGCTGCACACTGATCGTCACCCTCGAACCGTGCGTCATGTGCGCGGGTGCCGCGCTCACCGCGCGGGTGTCACGCATCGTGTTTGGAGCGTGGGATGAAAAAGCCGGCGCGGTCGGTTCGCAGTATGACGTCGTGCGCGACCGCCGACTGCCGCAGCATGCCGAGGTGGTCGCGGGGGTGCTCGCCGCTGAATGTGCCGCGCCGCTGCGCGAATTTTTTGGCCGCGACTGAGCGGCCTGACCTGCCGGGGCTGCCTATTCCACTGAGGCGGCCTATTCCACCGGGGTGGCCGGGGCTACTGACGCTGTCGCAACCAGAAGCGGCGGCGCGGGCCTAATCCCAGCCGCGGAAAACGATCGCCTCGGTTGAAACCGACGAGCGGTCGGGGCCGATGACGTCGGGCTCAACAAACACCGCGCGAACATCCGGCGCGGCGCAGCGCACCCGGTGGCGCACATCGGCAATAACCGGCGGCAGTGCATCCACGTCGGCAATATTGGTGAGCGCCACCCGCACACCCACCACGTCAACCTGGCCATCGATTTCGGTGGTGCGCACTTCGAGAATCTCCGAAACGTGCACGCTCTCGAGCAGCGCCGTGCGCACTGCCTCCGCCAGAATGGAATTGGTCATGATGATCTCCTCGCCGCGGGGGATGGCTCCCCTCAAGCATACGACGCACACCCTAGACTCAGAGCCGTGAAAAAACTTGCGAAACTCGCCATGATCGGTGTGGGAAACATGAGTGGTGCCGTGCTCAGTCGGCTGCTCGAATCCCCCGCAGCGCCAGACGAGCCCGTGCGGGTGACCACCCGCTCGGAGGTATCGGCCGCACGATACGAACACAACTCGCGCGTGCGGGTGCAGGCGCTCGACACAAATCCGGCTGCGAACCGCGAGGCTTGCCGCGATGCGTCGGTGGTGCTGCTCGGGGTAAAACCGCAGCAGCTGCTCGACCTACTCGCAGAACTGAGCGACACGATCGCGCCCGGCACCGTGGTGATTTCGGTGGCAGCGGGTGTAGAGACTCGCGCAATCGAATCGCGGCTGGCTGCCGGGGTGCGCGTGGTGCGCGCCATGCCAAACACGCCCGCCACGGTTGGGCTGGGAGTCACGGGGATTGCCGGGGGCTCCAGTGCGGATGCGGAGGCGCTTGAAATCACCCGCACGTTGTTCGCCGCGGTGGGTGAAGTTGTCGAGGTGCCCGAATCGCAGATCCCCGCAATCGGCGCGATCAGCGGTAGCGGCCCCGGTCACGTTTTTTTGCTCGTCGAACAGATGATTGACGCGGCGATGCACTACGGCTTCGACCGTGAAACGGCCACCCGGATGGTGGTACAAACCTTTGAAGGCTCAATTGCACTGCTGCGTAACGAACCTGAAACCGAGGTAGCAACCCACCGTCGCCGGGTGATGAGCCCGAAGGGCACCACCGAGCAGTCGATTGCGGTGCTGCAAGACGCCAATCTCACCGAGCTATTTGCCGCAGCGTTTGCGGCGAATGTGCGCCGCAGCAACGAACTTGCCGAACAGCTGCGCTAACGCATCCCCGCCCGATCCCGACCCAACCCCAGCAGGTACCGCATGAACTTCCGCTCGACCGATTACCCCGAGAACCTCTACCGGGTGCTCGGGGTTGATCCGAGCGCATCCGAAGACGAGATTCGCCGGGCCAGTCGCATCAAACAGCGCGAAACGCACCCCGACCTTGGGGGCACCCCGGAAGCCTTCATGCGGGTGCGCTTGGCCGTGGAGGTGCTCACCGATCCGCAGCGTCGCGCCGCACACGATGCCTGGCTGGCAACCACCTCGGGGCAGGTGATGCCGGCCCGCAGGGCTCCTGGACCCCGACTGCGCCAGCAGCAGCGCAGCCCGCGCCGGGCCGCAACCCCAACGAGTCCGGCCCAGCCGGCGGCGCGGCACACGGCCGCGGGCACCGATGTGCCGGTTTTTGATCGCATCCCCAAACCCGAGCCACAGCTGCGCAAAATGTCGTGGTACCGCCAGTCGTGGGATCACCCGGTTGAAGTGTGGCCGGCGGCGCGGGCGGCCGCGCCCTCGGTGACGCTGCGCGAATTTGTCACCGTCGGCCCTTTCGTGCTCGCGTCGGTGCTGGTCGTGCTGGCACTGGCAATTCCCGCATCCCCGCTGTTTACCGTGTGGTGGCCGATCGCGCTGCTGCTGGTGCTGCTGGGAGCGGCATGGCTGTGGCTGCGCGGCGATGCGCGTCCCCAGCCGCTCGTATCGACCGTGCTTTGGATTTTTGTGGCCGGGGTTTCGCTTTCGGCTGCGGCATCGTTTTTTGATGCGATGCTCGGTATTTTTACCGGCCCCGACAGTCCGACCGGCGCGCGGATTGTGCGCGGCGTGAGCGCGCTGGCCGTGCTGGCGCTCGCGGTGCTCGCGTGGTGGGGGCTGCAGCCGCGCGTGAAACGGATGCAGTTTGAGCGGCTGCTGATGCGCATCGCCGACGAATCGGCACCGGCAGCCGATGACACCACGCGCGTGTACGGACAGCCCGGTGCCACCGCAATGACCCGCTCGCAGCCGGGTGTGCATCCGCTGCGTCGACAGTGTGCCGAGCGGGTTGTGGGTGAGGCACTGGATGCGCTGCAGCGGCTTCCGGGTGTACGGATCGTGCACGGCCTGCGGATTCCCGGTGGTGACGACCAAATCGCGACGATTTCGCACGCTGTGGTCGCCGGCCGTCGCGTCGCATTTATTGATAGCGAGCTGCGGGCGCCGGCTCACTATGCGCTGGATGCGCGCGGTTCGATCACCCGTGACGGAGTACCGTCGTCGACGGGTACGGAATTTCCGCACCGAGTGGAGAGGCTGCACGAATATTTCGGCGATGTGGCCGAGGTGCGCGGCTGGCTGGTGCTGGTGCCCGAGCGGGCGGGCGAGTTTGCGGTTGATAATTCGCGCACCTGGCCGCGCGTGCGTCTGGCGAGTGTCGAGTCGATGCTGCGCGAGGTGGGCGATTGGCTCGTGACCGATGGCAACTCGCTTGACCGGCTGCTGCTGCGCGACCTGGTCGATTTGCGTGTTGAACCTTAGCCGTTGCGGCAGGTGCCGTGCAGTTTGGCAACGTAGGCTGGCGGCATGCCCAGCCGTATGAATGTCGAATCGTTCAACCTTGATCACCGCATGGTGGCGGCCCCGTATGTGCGGGTTGCCGACCGCAAAACGCTCCCCGGTGGCGACACACTCGTGAAATACGACGTGCGCTTCACGCAGCCGAATCTCGCGCATCTGCCCACCGAGGTGATCCACTCGATTGAGCACCTCGTTGCCGAGCACATGCGCAACCACACCGATCGGCTGATCGATTTTTCGCCGATGGGTTGCCGCACCGGTTTTTATGCGCTGATGCTCGAGGTCGAGCCAGACGAGTTTGAGCAGCTGCTCGAAACCACCCTGCGCGATGTGCTGCGGGCCACCGAGGTGCCGGCAGCGAACGAGGTGCAGTGCGGCTGGGGTGTGCACCACACGCTCGAGGGTGCGCAGGATGCGGTGCGTGAGTTTTTGGATGCGCGCGGCGAGTGGTCGCAGGTGTTTGGAGAGCACGCGTGACGGTTGTCATCCAGGTGGCGATGCCCGCCGAGGCTGCGCCGTTCATTGCGGCAGCCGATAGTAGCGAACCCGTTGTGTGCCCGCTGGCGGGGGTTGATGCTCGGCGGATGCGAGTTGCGGGGCAGGATGTGGTGCTGGTCACCAGCGGCATCGGATTGGTGGCCGCGGCTTCAGCTGCCAGCTGGGCGGTGCTCACTTTTGCGCCCCGCGCGGTGGTTTCTGCGGGCACGGCCGGTGGCCTCGCGCCCGCGAGTCGTGTGGGGGATGTGGCAGTGGGGCTCGACTACAGCTACGGCACCGCGGATGCCACCGAGTTTGACTATGAGCGCGGGCAGGTTCCGGGCCAGCCGGTGCGGTTTCCCGCATCCGATGTGCTTTTGGATGCGCTGGGTGCGCTGGGACGCGAGCCCGGTAGCCGTGAAGAAAGTGACGGTAACGGCACACTGTACGGCCGCATCCTTTCGGGCGACACGTTCGTGACCGCCCGAAATGTGGCCGATACTCGCGAGGCGTTCGCCGACGCGGTGGCCACCGATATGGAGTCGTGCGCGATCGCGCAGGTGTGCCAGGCGTCTGCGGTGCCGTTCGTGTCGGTGCGCGGGGTGAGTGATCTGTGCGGACCCGAGGCGGGGGTTGATCATCACCTCAGCGTTGATGCGACATCACAACGTTCGGCGGATGCGGTGCTCGCGTTCATCGGGAAAATTGAAGTTAATTAACGAAACGAACCCGATTAGAGGAGTCTCGTGACCAAGTTTGAGTTGCCGCGCGTGCAGTGGCACCACATCTCGCCGCGACACATCACTGTCGAGCTGGTGAGTGGGCTCATCTGGCTGTTGATTTGGATTGCCGCTACGGGCGTGATCGCGGTGCTGGCTGACGGGCTGTGGTGGTTGACTACGGCCTGGATGATCGTGGTTGGCATCGTGCAGGTGTCGCTGGTGGTGCCCCGGAACCGGGCAATTGGGTATGCGGTTCGCGAGGATGATCTGCTGGTGCGACGCGGGGTGATGTTCAACAGCATGACCGCGGTTCCCTACGGCCGGATGCAGACAGTTTCGATGCATCGCGGCCCGGTTGATCGGATGGTTGGGCTTGCGACCCTGCGGATGTCGACCGCTTCGGCTGCGGCTACGGTGGCGATTCCCGGGCTGCCGCTGGCAGAGGCGGAACGGCTGCGCGACCACCTGATTCGGGTGGCAGAAACGCGGCGGGCGGGCCTATGAGCTGGACGCCGCCACCGCAGCATCCGGGCCATTTTCAGCCCGGGCAGCATCCGGGTCAGCCGCAACACAATCCCTATCTGCAGCCGCGCGTGACCGAACTCGCTAACGGTGATTGGCACCGGCTGCATCCGCTGACCCCGTGGCTGCGTGTGCTCAACCTGCTGGGCGGCGTGCTGTTCATGGCGCTCGTAGTTGGTGTGCCGCTGGCCGGTGCAGTGTTCGGCGACGACCCCGACTCGCCACGCCTGGATATCAGCCCTGGCACGTATTTTGTGCTGGTTGGGATTATCGCGCTGGTGATTTTTGTGCTCGGCACGGTTGGCGTTGTGCTCGGCTACCGCGCCACTGAGTTCCGGGTGACTGACGAAGTGCTCGAAATGCGCAGCGGCGTGTTCGCGCGCAATTTTTTGCAGGCGCGTCTCGACCGGCTGCAATCGGTCAACATCAACCGGCCGCTCGGTGCGCGGATGCTCGGGCTCTCGCATGTTGCAACCTCTGGCGCATCCGATTCGAGCGAAGTTGAACTGAAATACCTCGGCCAAGCAGACGCCGAGGCGCTGCGCGATGAGGTGCTGCGGCGAGCATCCGGTGCTAAACGCCGCAAACGCGCCGAACAATCGGCGGCCCACCAGGCGGCGCGGCATGGCGAGCAGGGCACACCCTCGCAGCCAGGTGCCGGCCCGCTAGCCGGTGCCGGGCAAGGACTCGGTAGCGGGCAAGCGCCCGGCGTCGCGCCGCAGCACGCCACCGGTGCGCCCAAACCGGCCCCGCAGCGCCGCACGCTCTCCGACTTCGTCGACGCCGTGGTAGAAGATTTCAGCGGCTCGTTCGCATCCCTGGGCGAGGCCGACAGCCCGACCATCGTCACCGTGCCTGCCAAACGGTTGGCCGGTGTCGAGATGCTTAAGTTCGTTGGTGCCGCGCTGATCATGCTCGTCATCGCGGGCATCCTCTGGATCGTTTTTGGAGTTCTTGCGTCGTCCCAGGCGACATTTTTGGATGAACTCGAACTCGACGCGCTAACAGTGAATATCATCGGTGCGATCGCAACTATTGGTTTGCCGCTCGTGACTCTCATCATGGGTGCGTTTGCGGCGCTGGTCTCGCTACCGGGCAATATGCAGTACAACATTGCCGGCACACCGGACGGTTTGCGCGTTGGAAGGGGGCTCCTCACCACCAATAGCGACACCATCGCGCCGGGACGCATCCATGCCGTTGAGATTCAGCAGCCGTTTTGGTGGCGGATGCTGGGCTGGTATCGAGTCAGGATTAACCGTGCCGATGTGGCGATCGTGTCGAGCGATGACAGCGACTCCGACCAGATTTCGCGCACGGTGCTGTTGCCGGTGGGCAAGTTTGACGATGTGATTCGGGTGCTGTCAGTGGCGATGCCCATGCAGTTTGGGTCGCACACCCCGCACCTCATGCGCGATCTACTCGCGGCCAAACCGCCCAAGCAGCTGCGCGTGACTCCGGCTCGCGCCTGGTTTTTGGCACCGTTCGGGTGGAAACGTAACGCCGTGCTGGTTGACCGCGGTGTGGTGTACCTGCGCCGCGGTCGCCTGGAGCGGCGCGTGTCGATAATCCCCGCCGAGCGGATGCAGGGGCTCACCATTTCGGACGGACCATGGCGCAGGCTTGCGGGCGCCGCAAGCCTGCGCATCGGCACGGTGCTCGGGCCGGTGCTGATGGGGCAGCGGCTTGTGGCCAGGTCGCAGGCGCTGCAGCTTTTTGAGCAGCTTGCGCAGCTCGCTATTCGGGCGGCGCAGGTTGACCGCTCGCACCGCTGGGCCGAGGCCGGTGCCCGGATGCTCGTGCAGGTGGCGCAGTTGCAATTGCAGGATGCGCGCGCCGCCGGTGCGGCACCCGACCCGCGGGCGGTGGCGATCGCCCACGCCGCAGACGAATATCAGCGGCAAGAGGGGCAACGATGAACGCAAATCGAGATGGTCGACTCGGCGTTGGTGTGGTCGGAAACGACCTGTTCGGCCCGGTGCTGGCAGCGGGCTTGGCGGCCGCCGGCCACTCGCTGATCGGTGTGGCGTTAACGGATGCTGCTGCCATCGATCGAGTCGAGGCGCTGTTGCCGGGTGCCCCGCAGCTGAGCGCCGAGCAGGTGATTGAACGCAGCGAGCTCGTGGTGCTTGCCGAGCCGGTCGAAACGCTCGAGTCGCGAGTGGCTGAGCTCACCGGGGCCGGCGTGTGGGTGCCTGGTCAGCTCGTGGTGCACACCGCCGCGCAATTTGGCACGGCGCTGCTGGGTGAGGCGCTCAACCGCGGCGTGATTCCGCTGGCCATCCATCCCGCAATTGATGTCACCGGCACCTCAATCGACCTGGTTCGACTCAAAGAGGGTTGGTGCGGGGTGACCGCACCGCGGCCGGTGCTGCCGATCGCGCAGGCCCTGGTGGTAGAGCTAGGCGCCGAGCCGGTGGTGATCGATGAGGGCGACCGCGCGACCTATGCCGAGGCGATTGCCACCGCCACCTCGTTCACTCGCTCGATCGTGCAGCAGGCCACCGGACTGCTCGCGTCGATCGGGGTGGAATCGCCAGGCTTTGTGCTTTCGAGCCTCGTGCGGTCGGCCGCCGACAACGCGCTGATCGCAGCGCAAGAACCGATCGAACCGCCGAGCGAGTAGCGGGGGAGGGCTGTTTTCCCGCGCGAATAGCGCGGGAAGATTGCGTTGCGCAGCTGCTGATCCGCCCGCTCAAAACCGCACTTCGCGGTTGTCGATCAGCCGCGTGGTGCCAACGCGCGCGGCCGTCAGCACCAGCGCATCCCCGTGAAAGTCCGGGCCAGCGGGGGTGAAGGTGGCCGCATCCACCGCCACCAGATAGTCAACCGTCACGGTCGGTTCGGATGTATACACCGCGCGGCCGGCCTCGAGCGCTGCCGCAACGCCCTCGACCGCCGCATCCGCCACCGCCGCCAGCGCTCGCGAAAGCACCGTCGCCCGCTCGCGGTCGGCGCCCGCCAGGTAGACATTGCGGCTCGAGCGCGCAAGACCGTCAGGCTCGCGGGCGATCGGTGCGGCAACAATCCGCAGTGGCAGGTTGAGATCGGCAACCATTCGGCGCACCAACGCGAGCTGCTGCGCATCCTTCTGCCCAAAAATCGCAATATCGGGCTGGACGATCGCAAACAGTTTTGCCACCACCGTGAGCACGCCATCAAAGTGGGTGGGGCGGAATTCGCCCTCGAGGATGCGGCCGGCATCGCCCGCCGTCACCATCGTGGTCGTCGGCCAATTCGGGTACATCTGTTCGACGCTCGGCGCGAACACCCAGTCGACGCCGGCCTGCTCGAGCAGCCGCACATCGTCGTCGAGCTGCCGTGGATAGGCGTCGTAGTCTTCGCCGGGCCCGAACTGCAGCGGATTCACAAAAATCGAGACGACCACGCGATCGGCATGCTGCTGCGCGAGCCGCACGAGCGAAAGATGCCCGTCATGTAGCGCCCCCATAGTCGGTACGAGCGCAACAGTTTGCCCGGCACGGGCGTCGCGAGCGAGCGCCGATCGGGCGTCAGTAATGGTCTGCAGCACAGTGGTCACGCAAAGCATCGTACGCCGCACGCTCGCCGGCGCACGCCCAGCCAAGCGGCAACCGGCAGCCTCGCCTACGATAGATCGAGTGACGCGGCGCGGCGGGCTTGCTGCCCGCAATCCCATTTTGCCGCGACGAGAGCTTTAACCCGCCATCACCACACGAGCAAGGAGACCGGCAATGGCCGAAACCCCCGAGAACGCAACCCTGAGCGCCGCCGAAGTTTCGGAGCAGAAGCAGGTGCGACTCGATAAGCGTGAGCGGATGCTCGCCGAGGGGTTCGCTCCCTACCCGCTGACCCTGCCCATCACCGCCGATATTGCCGACCTGGTTGCTAAATATGGTGATCAAGACCTCGGCATCGATTTTGCATCCGGTGAGATCGTGGGCGTGGCTGGCCGCATCGTGCACCTGCGCAACACCGGCAAACTCTGTTTCGCCGCGCTGCAGGCCGGTAACGGGTCGCGCATCCAGGCGATGATTTCGCTCGCGAAGGTGGGTGAAGAAGCGCTCGCCAAGTGGAAAGAATTTGTTGACCTCGGCGACCAAGTGTTCGTCAAGGGTGAGGTGATCACCTCGCGTCGCGGCGAGCTGTCGATCATGGTCGAAGAATGGCGAATGGCGTCGAAGGCGCTACGGCCGCTGCCGAACCTGCACAGCGACCTCAACGAAGAAACCCGCGTGCGACAGCGCTACCTCGACCTCATCACCCGGGATGCGGCACGCCAGATGGTGCGCACCCGCGCCAAGATGAACGCCTCGCTGCGCGCCACCTTCGCGGCCCACGACTTCATTGAGGTCGAAACGCCGATGCTGCAGGTGATGCACGGTGGTGCCGCAGCGCGCCCGTTCGTAACCCACTCGAACGCGTTCGACACCGAGCTCTACCTGCGCATCGCGCCCGAGCTGTACCTCAAGCGGGCCCTCGTGGGTGGCCTCGACCGCGTATTTGAAATCAACCGCAACTTCCGCAACGAGGGTGCCGACTCGACCCACTCGCCCGAGTTCGCGATGCTCGAGGCATACCAGGCATACGGCGACTACAACACCATCGCCGACCTCACCCAAGAGCTCGTGCAAAATGCGGCCGCCGCGGTATCGCCCGACGGTTCGCACCGCGTGGTGTGGGCTGATGGCACCGAATATGACTTCGGTGGTGAGTGGCAGCGCATCTCGATGTACGAGTCGCTCTCTGCAGCAGCCGGCCGCGAAATCACCCCCGACACCTCGGTTGACGAGCTCGTGGCGCTCGCGGATGCGGAGGGCGTTGAGGTGCACCTGCCGAACCACGGCAAGCTCGTCGAGGAGCTGTGGGAGCACTTCGTGAAGGAGGGGCTGGATCGCCCCACCTTCGTGATCGACTTCCCGGTTGAGACCTCGCCGCTGACCGCTGCGCACCGGTCGAAGCCGGGGGTGGTGGAAAAGTGGGACCTGTACGTGCGCGGGTTCGAGCTGGCCACCGGCTATTCGGAGCTGATCGACCCGGTCGACCAGCGCGAACGCTTTGTTGAGCAGGCCAAGGAAGCCGCGCGCGGAGATGCCGAGGCGATGCGTCTCGATGAAGACTTCCTCGCCGCGCTCGAGCACGGGATGCCCCCGGCAGGCGGTATGGGCATGGGTATCGACCGCCTGCTCATGGGCCTCACCGGCCTCGGGATCCGCGAGACGGTGCTTTTCCCGCTGGTGAAGTAGTCACCAGAGGGACAGAATGACGCAGTCCGTTGGTTAAATAACCAACGGGACAGACTGGCACAGCCCTCTCGTTAAGTAACCCGCCTGCATCCTGACGCGAAGCGGCTTGCCGCGTACACTGAGACTCACAATGATCGAAAACTGGTGGCTAAACGCACTGTGGTCGGTGACCCCGACCATCGTTATTGGTGCCCTCTTCGGGCTCATTATTTACGCCGCGCTGAACGCCGACCGCAAAGCACGCCTCGAGCGTGGCAGAGTCGAAGCAGAAGAACGCGCCAGGTTCGCAGCCGAGCGCGCAGCAAAAGCGCAACATCCCGACTCGAACGCGGACGACACCGCAGCCGAGCCAAACCGCAACTAACCAGCGCGTCGAACACGAGGGAACATCATGAAGATCGCCGTCATCGGCCTTGGATACGTGGGCGCCGCCAACGCGGTGCTGCTCGCACAATCGCACGAAGTGATCGCGGTTGATGTGCAACAGTCGCGAGTGGATGCGGTAAACGAGCGTCGCGCACCGGTCGTTGATGAGCTGGTCACCAAATACCTCACCGAAGCCGAACTCAACCTGCGCGGCACGGTCGATTTCACCGAGGCAATCACCGGTGCCGACTATGTCGTGATCGCCACCCCCACCGACTACGACGATGTCACCGACTCGTTCAACACCTCGACCGTCGAAACCGTGCTGCAACAGGTGGCCGACTCGAACGAAAACCCCGTCGTGGTGATTAAGTCGACCATTCCGATCGGCTTCACCGCCAAAATGGCCGCCCGCCACCCCGAGCTCAACATCCTGTTCAGCCCCGAGTTTTTGCGCGAGAGTAAAGCACTCTACGACAATCTGCACCCCAGCCGCATCGTCGTAGCCGGCGACCGCGAAAAAGCAGCCGAATTTGCCCACCTGCTGCACGCCGAATCGCTCGAACCTAGCACCCGCGTGCTCATCACCGGCACCACCGAAGCCGAAGCCATCAAGCTTTTCTCGAACACCTACCTCGCCATGCGCGTCGCCTACTTCAACGAGCTCGACACCTTTGCGCGACGCAACAACCTCGACACCCGCGAAATCATCGACGGCGTCGGCCTCGACCCGCGCATCGGCGATCACTACAACAACCCGAGCTTCGGTTACGGCGGCTACTGTCTGCCGAAAGACACCAAACAGCTGCTCGCCAACTACCGCGGCATCCCGCAGCGCATGATGACCGCCATCGTCGAATCGAATGCCGAACGCATCCAGTTCATTGCCGACGATATTCTGCGCCTGCAGCCGAAACAGGTGGGCGTGTGCCGCCTGGCAATGAAAGCCGGCAGTGACAACTTCCGCAGCTCGGCCGTGCTGGCAGTGGTGGGTGCGCTGGTCGCCGCAGGCGCGACCGTCAAGATTTACGAGCCCACCGCATCCGGTAACGAGCCGTTTGCGCACCTGCTCGAACCCGATTTTGATCGTTTCGTTGCCGAATCGGATGTGATCGTCTCCAACCGCATCGACGACGAACTCAAACCTCACCTCGACAAGGTTTATTCGCGCGATATTTTCGGGCGCGACTAGCTCTCTCCGGGGCCGCGCGTGACGTTCTTGCCGGGCCGCGCGTGACGCTCGGGATGCGTTGACCAAAAACTCAGCGGATACTCCAACAACTTTCCTAGCCTGATCGAGTCTCAGTTCAGAGCACGGCCGGGGAGGGAAAGCGGATGCGACGAGTCGTCACACTCGCTGCCTCGCTGCTGCTTGCCGCCACCGTCGGAGGGTGCGCCCAAGCCGAACCCGTTTCGCCCGCGGCAGTGGGGGCTTTCGACACCTACACCGACAGCATCCGCGCGATATCGGGTGTCGAAAAAGTGACGGTCGACGCGTCGCGACAACAGGGGCGCGCCCACTTGAGTGTGACCGTATCCGCGCAGATTGGCGCCGCCGAGTTGAGCGAGCTCGGTAGTCGGGCGCTCGAGTTTAACGACGAGGCGCAGCACCAAAACCTCGCGGCATCGCCGCCACAAATCCATCTCGGCAACTCGACCTACTCATATTTTGAAGGTCTCGGGCCTGAAGAACTGCGCGAACAGCTCGAATACTGGCGCGAACTGTGCAATAGCGGCGCAGTGCGGGTCAACTTCAGCGCCTACCGGGCGCGCGGCGGCGAACCGACCGAAACCACCGCGGGCACCCGGCAGCATGCCGAAGCTGCACCGGATACCGCACCCCGGCGGCATGCGCGCGTAGCCCAGCCGCAGCCGCCCCGCTATATCGGCGTTAAATTGCCGGACCAGGCAAACGGTCAGCAACAGGACGCGATCCGCGCGATTGAGCGCACGCGCGACCCCGGCGTACAAAAAGGGCAGTGGGGCGTTGTCGGGCTCGCACCACAAATGCGTGTCGACTATGTCACGCCCGAATTTCCGGGCGCCGATGCGCTCGCGGCCGACGCACGGATCGGCAAGCTTTTTGCCGACGCGCCGGGACTGGCCAGCATCCAGCTGCGACACACCGGCGAACCGGTAGCAAAAACCGAGCTGCAGGTGTTCGCATTCGATCCCGATATGGATGCGCTGCAACCCGAAGCCGCACAGCAGGCATTTGCCGAATCAACCGCATCCGGGATGATCGACGACACCATCCGGCTGCTCGAAAAACTCGGCGTCGGCAACTACACGCTGCAAATCGTGTCGAGCCCGATGTCAAGCGGCGAAAACTTTAGCCTCGTCGTCGACGTCGACGACTGCCACTTCAACAGCAGCGATGAATGGGATGCGCTGCGCGACCACTACGGTGACACCTGGCTGCAGCACGCGCATCCGTCGCGATTTCAGGATGCATCCAAAACCTGCCTGGTGAACGGCGAGCCTGTGCCCGGCCACTAGCGCCACCGAAGCCGTCACGCCGACGGCGAACAGGGGAGAGAAACAGGGCACCCGCCAACTACCCTCGAATCGAGCCCCTGCTACCGCTGTGTCGCAGCGGTGCTGGAATTGGAGGAAATGGCATGTTCGAACGTTTTACCGACCGTGCTCGGCGCGTGATCGTCCTCGCCCAAGAAGAGGCGAAGATGCTCAACCACAACTACATCGGCACCGAGCACCTGCTGCTCGGGCTCATCCACGAGGGCGATGGTGTGGCAGCGAAGGCGCTTGAGGCCCTGGGCATTTCGCTCGAGGCCGTCCGCGAGCAGGTTGAAGACATGATCGGTAAGGGGCAGCAAAAGCCCACCGGCCACATCCCGTTCACTCCGCGCGCCAAGAAGGTGCTTGAGCTGTCACTGCGCGA
Source organism: Gulosibacter sp. GYB002 (assembly GCF_036577665.1). Taxonomy (NCBI): domain Bacteria; kingdom Bacillati; phylum Actinomycetota; class Actinomycetes; order Micrococcales; family Microbacteriaceae; genus Gulosibacter; species Gulosibacter sp. GYB002. Next base: position 79,788 of record NZ_JARBDD010000016.1, read on the forward strand.
GGCACTGCAGCTGGGCCACAACTACATCGGCACCGAACACATCCTGCTCGGCCTGATCCGTGAGGGCGAGGGTATCGCCGCCCAGGTGCTCGTGAAACTCGGCGCCGACCTCAACTCGGTGCGTCAGCAGGTGATTCAGCTGCTGGCCGGCTACCAGGGCAAAGAACCGGTGGCAGCCGGAGCCGGGCAGAGCGCGCCCGCAGCCGGTAAAGGCTCGGCCGTACTCGACCAGTTCGGCGAAAACCTCACGCAGCTTGCCCGCGACAGTAAACTCGACCCGGTGATCGGTCGCGAAAAAGAGATCGAGCGCGTGATGCAGATCCTGTCGCGCCGCACCAAAAACAACCCCGTGCTCATCGGTGAACCCGGCGTCGGTAAAACCGCCGTGATTGAGGGTCTGGCGCAGGCCATCGTGAACGGCGAGGTACCCGAAACCCTCAAAGACAAGCAGGTGTACGCGCTCGACCTCGGCTCGCTGATCGCCGGATCGCGCTACCGCGGTGACTTTGAAGAGCGCCTCAAGAAGGTCACCAAAGAGATCAAAAACCGTGGTGACATCATTGTTTTCATCGACGAGATCCACACGCTTGTGGGAGCCGGCGCCGCCGAGGGCGCGATCGACGCGGCCAACATCCTGAAACCGATGCTGGCGCGTGGCGAGATGCAGACCATCGGCGCCACCACGCTCGACGAATACAAAAAACATTTTGAAAAGGATGCGGCCCTCGAGCGTCGCTTCCAGTCGATCATCGTTGATGAACCGTCGGTTCCGCACACCATCAACATCCTCAAGGGCCTGCGCGAAAAGTACGAGTCGTTCCACAAAGTCACCATCACCGACGACGCAATTGTTGCCGCGGTGAACCTTTCCGACCGCTATGTCAGCGACCGCCAGCTGCCCGACAAGGCAATCGACCTGATCGACGAGGCCGGTGCCCGGCTGCGGCTCTCGGTGCTGTCGTCACCGCCCGAGCTTCGCGAACTCGACGAAAAAATCGCGAAGGTGCGCGGCGAAAAAGACGACGCCATCGCGGTGCAAGACTTCGAGGGCGCGGCCAAGCTGCGCGACACCGAAAAGGAGCTGCTCGGCGAGCGGCTGCGTCTCGAAAAGCAGTGGAAGGCTGGCGAGGTGAAGGCAGTCGGCACGGTGGACGCCGGGCTGATTGCCGAGGTGCTCGCGGCCGCCACCGGCATCCCGGTGTACAAGCTCACCGAAGAAGAGACCGCCCGCCTGGTGTTTATGGAGGATGCGCTGCACGAGCGGGTTATCGGGCAGCACGAGGCCATTGCGGCGCTCTCGCGCACTATTCGCCGCACCCGCGCCGGTCTGAAAGACCCGAACCGGCCATCCGGTTCGTTCATCTTCGCCGGTCCCACCGGTGTTGGTAAGACCGAGCTGGCGAAGGCGCTCGCCGAGTTCCTCTTCGACGATGAGTCGGCGCTGATCACGCTCGACATGTCGGAGTTTGGTGAGAAACACACCGTTTCGCGACTGTTTGGTGCCCCTCCCGGATTCGTTGGTTTTGAAGAGGGCGGGCAGCTCACCGAAAAGGTGCGCCGCAAGCCGTTCTCGGTGGTGCTGTTCGATGAGATCGAAAAAGCGCACGCCGATATTTTCAACTCGCTGCTGCAGATTCTTGAAGAGGGCCACCTCACCGACGGACAGGGCCGCGTCATCGACTTCAAGAACACCGTGATCATCATGACCACGAACCTCGGCGCGAAGGACATCGCCGGTGGCCCCGTTGGGTTCCAGATCGAGGGCGACACCGAGACCACCTACGACCGGATGAAGGCGAAGGTCAACGAAGAGCTCAAGAAGCACTTCAAGCCCGAGTTCTTGAACCGAGTTGACGACACGATCGTGTTCCCGCAGCTGACGCCGAAGGAACTGCTCGAAATTGTTGACCTGTTTATCAAGCGATTGAGCGAGCGGATGCTCGACCGCGACATGATGATCGAGCTGAGCGAGGTGGCGAAGGAGCAGCTCATCAAGGTTGGCTACGACCCGGCTCTCGGCGCTCGGCCGCTGCGCCGTGCCGTGCAGCACGAGATCGAAGACCCGCTGAGCGAGAAGATCCTGCGCGGCGAGCTCATCGGCGGCGACCACGTTTCGGTGGATCACCGCGATGGCGAGTTCACCTTCGATGTGCAGCGCAGCGAGCGCGTTGGCGCCGGCGCTGCTGGTGTTACTGGTGCTGCCGGGGTTGACGGCATCGCGGATGCGGGTGCGTCAACCGCCGACCGTGATGAGTAGCGGAGCTTAGGCAAAGGGGGCGGGGCCTGTGGCCTCGCCCCCTTTGGTGTGCGCCACCGCGCCCGCTTCTTCGCCAAGTGACCCTGTTGTTGCCAAGTGACCCTGTTCTAGGAGGGTCATTTGGCAGTTACAGGGTCACTTGCCGGAAAGGGAGATGCCGGAAAGGTGGACGCCAGCTGCGGAGAGACGGGAGGGGGAGGGAGCAGAGGTAAGAAGAGCGGGGGAGAGCTGGGAAGAGGAGCGCGGGGAGGGGCGGGGCGAGCAGGGGGAAAAGGGGGATGCAGCAGCTCGCCGTGACCTGGTCAGCGCTAACCTGGCTCCCATGACTCAACCCCGCGCCAACGAACCAGCCCTGTGGCGCGTGCTGACCGTGGCGTTCTTGCCCACCCTCATCTACTCGGTAGGGCAGGGCGCGATCGTTCCGGTCATCCCATCAATCGCTGCATCCCTCGGCGCCGATGTTGCCTTCGCCGGATTCATAGCCGGATCGCTGTTAATTGGCCAGGCCATCGGTAACCTGCCCGCTGCATCCCTTGTGGCACGGCTGGGAGAGCGGCTTTCGATGACGCTGGCGGCGCTCGGTACTATCGCGGGCGCGCTCATTTCAGTGAATGCCACGACACCCTGGATGCTGCTGGTCGGGGTGCTGTTGCAGGGGCTGATGACGGCGGTATTTGCGCTGGCCCGGCAGTCATTCCTGACGTCGTATGTGCCGTTACGGGTGCGAGCACGGGCGATGTCGTCACTCGGCGGAGTGTTCCGATCAGGTGCGTTCGTAGGGCCGTTTGTTTCGGCCTGGTTGATCAGTCAAACCCAGTCGCCACAGGCAAACTTCTGGGCGTTCATTGTTTGTTCTGCGCTGGTGGTGGTGACGTTGCTCGTGCTGCCGGATGTCGAAAAAACCGCTGGTCGACAGGTCGCGCGCAAGCAGGTGAGCGTGGCTCCGCACGACCGGCTGTGGCCGACAATCGTGCGGCGACGGGATGTGTTGCTGACGCTTGGCATCGGTGCGGGCGCGCTCACCATGCTGCGGTCGGCGCGCCAGGTGGTGCTGCCGCTGTGGGGGCACGCGGTTGGGCTCGAGCCGGGGGCGATTTCGGTGGTCATGGGGATCGGCGGCGCCATCGATTTCGCGCTGTTTTTCACCAGCGGCTGGATTATGGATAAGTTTGGTCGTGCCGCGAGCGGGGTTCCGGCGCTCGTCGGGCTCGGCATCGGATTTGTGGTGCTTGGGGCTTCGACGTGGTTCGCGAACCCGCAGTGGTGGTTCATGGCGGTAACCTGCTGGCTCGCGCTGTCGAACGGAATCGGTTCGGGCATCGTGATGACGCTCGGTGCCGACCTTGCGGACCCCGATAACCCAGCGCCGTTTTTGGGGGCATGGCGCACTATTACGGATGCATCCGGTGCGATGGTGCCGTTCTTAGTGTCAGGTTTATCGGCGTTTGCGGGGCTCGTCGCGACGGCGATGTTGTTTGGTGGGATCGGTCTTTTCGGAGCGTTCCTGTTTGCCCGCTACATCCCGCGTTTCGTGCCAAAACCGCCTGACGAGCGGGTCGACACTGGCGCCATCGAAATCCCCGGCGACTAGTTCTGGGCTCGCTGTTTGCCGGGCTCCGGCCGCCCCGCATCCCCGCATCCCTGTCCTGCCGCTTACCCCTGCAGATTTTTGTTTCCTGGCTGCATCCCAGATACGAGATTTGTTTCCTGGCTGCAGGCGTCTTGTGGAGTTTTGCTTCCTGGCTGCAGAAACGGGGTTTTCGCCGGCTGAAACGTTTCAAACCCCGGTCTTGCAGCCAAAAATCAAGAAACAGGAAACAAAAATCTGAGGTCAGGAAACAAAAATCTGCAGCAGCTTGAGGCAGCAGCTTGAGGCAGTGGCTGGGAGGCTGGCTCGGGCAGGCAGGCTGGGGCCGGCAGGCTGGGATGCAAGCAGCAGATAGCAGGGCAGGCAGGCTGGGCACAGCTGGCGGGGATGCAAGCAGCAGACAGCAGGGCACAGCTGGCGGGGATGCAAGCAACAGACAGCAGGGCACAGCAGGCTGGGATGCAGGCAGGCTGGGGCAAGGCAACCAGGCGGGGAAGCAGGCAGGGTACAGCAGGGCACAGCAGCAGAAGCAGGCAGGTAGGCAGGCGGCGCTAGCTGCTGCCGACGAGGCGGTGGGCGGCGAGCATTACGTGGATGTCGAGCCCGCGGCGACCCCCGGCCCAGCCCGGGCCGAGCAGTTTAGTGATGCGATCCAGCCGCTGCCGCACCGTGTTTTCGTGCACGTGCAGCTGCTTCGCGGTATCCGCCACCGAATGCGCCGCATCCAGATAGGCCGCCGCAGTGTTCACCAGCGCCGTGCCGTGCTGCCGGTCGTAATCGAGCAGCGGCCCGAGAATCTGCTCAATCGCCAGCTTGGTCGGTTCGATGGTGACTCGCGTGAGAAACGCCCCCAGCGCGCCATAGCTTTCGAGCGAAACGAGGATGCGGTCGTGACCGCTCCGCCTCGCAGCCTCAACCACGCGCAACACCAGGTCGTACTCTTCCGGCGCGATACTCAGCATGTGCAGGGTGGGCGAGTGCCCCACCAGCAGCGCCCCGCGCCGCCGCGCACCCGGCGCCCCCAGTTCGCTCTCGATCGCGGCGAACGCCCGCTCAGGCGCGATCGCCACCAACCGCTCATCGATGCGGGCGCGCAGCAGCGTGCTCCCAAAATCAACCTCAAAGCGATGCTCGAGGTCATCGAGCGAGGTCGTCGAGCCGTCCGCAACCACGATGCGAAACGGTTCCCCCTCGCGCACCCCGAACTCATCCAGGCGCAGCAGTGCGGTGGGGGTCGGCCCACCCGGTGGCGGGCTGAGTAGCTCGAGGATGAGGTCGTGCCGGCGCCGGGTGAGGTCGCCGAGCTCGCGGTGGTGGGCGCGCAAAAACGTGTCGAGCATCCGCGCGCTACGGCGCAGCAGTTCGGCCTCTTGCGGCTCCACCTCGCCCTCGATCAGCACGGATGCGATCGGTGCGCCAGACTTCACCCCGGCGGTCATCACCGTGAATCGCGAGCCGTCGTCGCGTCGACCGGTGACGGGCACCCCCTGCTGCGCCGAAAGGGTCACCAGTGCCCGTTCACTGTCGATCATTTCGGTGAGTGAATCATCGAGCGCGAACCGCACGGTCAGGTCAGCCAGTCGCACATCCCGCCCCAGTTCACGCGACATACCCTCGCGCAGTGCCGCGAGGCCACCACCGGCGGCAAGCGCTTCGATCAGCGCTTCGTCCACCTGCACGATCCGCCGCTGCTGTGCGAGCAGCGCTTCAGTTTCGCCAAGCTGTTCACGCAGCTGCTCGGCCGCCGCGCGCTCGCGGACGGTGCGCTCCTGCGTCACGGTCGCGACGGTCGCGAGATCGGCGAGTGTTTGTGCCACCTGCACCTCGTCGGGTTCGTAGCGGTGCCAGTGTCGATGGCCGACAATCAGCACGCCAAGGATGCGCTGCTCGGCGCGCAGCGGCATGGCGAGCATCGCCTGCACCTCCTCATCGGTAACCGCGGCGTCGGTAGCGGGATCGTGCGCAAAACTCGTGTCGCCGAGGTAGTCGCTGGTGTGGGCCGGGTCGCCCGTGGTGATCGTCCGACCGGTGATACCGGTTGCCAGCGGTATTGAAACCCGGTGCAGGGCGTCGGTAAACATGCCATCGGATGCGATTGGTCGTGCGATGCCAGCATCCTCGTCTACCAGCCCCATTGCGGCAATATCGGCGTCGAGTAGCGAACGCAGCCGGGCGGTGAGCTGCTGTAAAACATCTGCCGAATCGCCGAGCGACGCGAGGCCGCGCGCGAAGTCGCTGACGGCGCGCATGAGTGCCCGCTGTCGGCGCTCTCGTTGGATGTTCGACGGTGATTTTTCAACCAACCTGCGGTCTGGCATGTGTAATCCTCCATATACAAAGATAAAATATGGATGGACCAACACTTACTTTAGGTCATTTAGCGAACATGATCATTCAAAAGCAATCGCAACTTGCTGGCTGTATCCCGCCACCGCGATTGCATCCCCTCGAGTATCAATGGAGATGACGTGACGAACACCCGGACTATCCGTGGAGCCGTACTCAACAAGATCGGCGCCGACGCACCCTTCGCAGAATCTCGCCCGATCACGATCGACGAGCTCGAACTCACCGGCCCCGCCGAGAACGAACTGCTCGTTCGCATCGAGGCTGCCAGCATCTGTCACAGTGACCTTTCGGTTGTGAACGGTTCACGTCCCCGCCCCACCCCGATGCTGCTCGGCCACGAAGCCGCCGGTGTGGTTGAAGAACTTGGCTCGGGTGTAACCGACCTCGAAATCGGTCAGCGCGTGGTGCTCACCTTCCTGCCCCGCTGCGGCGAGTGCCGCGAATGCCGCACCGACGGCAAGCTGCCCTGCTCGGCAGGTTCGAAGACTAACGAAGAGGGTGTGCTGCTCGACGGCACCAAGCACCTCACCCGCGACGGTGAAGAGGTCAAGCACCACCTCGGCTGCTCGGGCTTTGCCACCTACTCGGTTGTCGACCGTCGCTCGGTTGTGCCCGTGGGTGCAGACGTTCCCCCGTCGATTGCCGCCGTGCTCGGCTGCGCCGTGCTCACCGGTGGTGGCGCCGTGCTCAACGCCGCCAACCTCGGCCCCGAAGACACCATCGCCATCGTCGGCCTCGGCGGTGTGGGTATGGCCGCACTGCTCACCGCGCTCGCGGTGGACAACAAGAAGGTCATCGCCGTTGACGCCAACCCCGACAAGCTCACCCTCGCTCGCGAGTGGGGTGCTGACGAAGCCTACACCTCGGCTGAGGCTGCCGAAAAGGGCATCACCGCGGATGTGGTGATCGAGGCTGTCGGCCACCCGCGCGCTTTTGAAACCGCGTTCGGCATGATCGGCTTCGGAGGCACCCTCGTCACCGTGGGGCTGCCGGCACCGGGCGCCATGAGCGAAATCGAGCCGCTCAAGCTCACCGCTCGCGCCGAAACGGTTATTGGTTCGTACCTCGGCTCGGCCGTGCCCTCGCGTGACATTCCCAAGTTTGAGCAGCTCTGGCGTGAGGGCAAGCTACCCCTCGAGCGCCTGATCTCGAACGAAATTGCCCTCGACGAGATGAACGAGGGTATGGATGCACTGTCGGCAGGCACCGTGCTCCGCCAGATCATCAAGTTTGAAAACGCCTAAATCACAACTTCAAAAACCTCATCCCATTTACTCCGCCGCCCGGTAGCCGGGCGCATCCAAGCAAAGGAATAAGAATGACCCAGCACTACCGCGTTGCAATCCTGGGTGCCGGTTTCGGTGGCCTCGGCATGGGCGCAGAACTCGTTCGCGCCGGCATCCAAGACTTCGTCATCTTCGAAAAGGCCGAAGAAATCGGTGGCGTGTGGCGTGACAACACCTACCCGGGTGCTGCTTGCGACACCCAGGCACACGTCTACTGCTACAGCTACTTCCCGCACCTGCGCGTTTCACAGATGTACGCCGCCGGTGAAGAGATGCTCGGCTACCAGAAGGCAATGGCCAAGGAGTTCGGCCTCTACGACCACACCAAGTTCAACTCGGAAATCACCGAGGCTCGCTGGAACGACGACGAGGCCTACTGGGAGCTGAAGCTCCGCAACGGTGAAACCTACACCGCTGACGTGTTCGTACCGGCCTGGGGTCAGCTGAACGCTCCCAAGACCCCGAAGTGGAAGGGCATGGAGGACTACAAGGGCATCATGTTCCACTCGGCCGAGTGGAACCACGATGTTGACCTCAAGGGTAAGAAGGTCATCTCGATCGGTTCGGCCGCTTCGGCAGTGCAGTACGTGCCCGAGATCGCCAAGGAAGTTGGTCACCTCGAGGTGTTCCAGCGCTCGGCAAACTACATCTTCCCGCGCGAGCAGATCACCTTCACCGAAGAGCAGCTCGACGCCTTCGAAGCAAACCCCGAGCTGTTCGAAGAGTCGCGTCGCGCCATCCACGAGGTGCGCGAGGCCGGTTTCGAGCGCACCCGCACCGACTCATCGGCTCAGGCTGAGGGTGCCCAGGAAGCTATCGACTACCTCAACTCGGTTATCGAAGACCCCGAGCTGCGCGAAAAGCTCACCCCGAAGTTCGAGTTCGGCTGCAAGCGCATCCTGCGCACTTCGGCCTACTACCCGACCTTCCTGCGTGACAACGTGACCCTCGTCACCGAGGCTATCGACCACTTCACCGAGAAGGGCATCGTCACCGAAGACGGCGTTGAGCACGAGGCCGACGTCATCATCTTCGGCACCGGCTTCTACTCGCAGAACTTCCAGGGCGACCTGTCGATCATCGGCCGTAACGGCGTGACCCTCGCCGACCGCTGGGGTGAAGACGACGCTGAGGCTTACGTGGGTATCACCGTGGACGGCTTCCCGAACATGTTCCTCATGTACGGCCCGAACACCAACCTGAACCACAACTCGAACATCGCCATGTTTGAGATCCAGCAGCGCTACGTTGCCGACTTCCTCGAGAAGACCAAGGACATCGAGAAGGTCTCGGCCGATGTGCGTAAGGACGTCATCGACCAGTTCAACGCCACCATGCAGGAAGAGATGAAGGGTTCGGCCTACTCGAGCGAGTGCTCGAGCTGGTACAAGAACTCGAAGGGCAAGGTCATCAACAACTGGTCGGGCACCGTTGAGGAGTACCGCGACCTCGCTGAGACCTTCAACCCTGCAGACTACGAGATGCGTTCGGGCAACGAGGTGCTCGCCAACGCCTAATGCTTCGATAGCCGACGTGATCGGATATTGAAAACGGCCGCCGGTTCATGCGCAGCGCGCGAGAACCGGCGGCCGTTACGTTCATATGAAAGATTGATGACGGCGCCCCGACGACGTCGCGCCGTCATCGCATCCGGTTGGCGGTGTTTACCCCAGCCTGATGCCGAACAGAATGAGGAGAGATCCCAATGAGTGAACTCATCGATATTGAACAGGTTGCGCCCGACCAGCGCGACGCTATCGCGGCTTTCCGTGCCGCTGGCGGCAAGTCGTTCCAGGATGCGGAGTCGGTTGCGGTTGCGCGTGAAAACTACGAAAAATCGTGCGTGGCCAATGGTTTGCCTCGCGACGAGGTGAAGATCGTTGAGGATGTGGAACTTGGCGAGGGTGACGAGCGATTCACCATCCGCGTCTACGACAACCGTGCCGAACGCAACGCCGACGACCCGGTGATTGTGTTTTTCCACGGCGGTGGCTGGGTGATCGGTTCGCGTGAAACTCACGACCCGGTGTGCCGTCGCCTGGCAACACTCACCAACCTGCCTGTGGTGGCGGTTGACTACCGCCTCGGCCCCGAGCACCGTTTCCCGGCCGCCCACCTCGACTGCAAGCGCACCGTTGAGTGGATCCGCGATAACGCGACCGAGCGCGTGTGGAACCCGCAGCGCGTGGCCACCATTGGTGACTCAGCCGGCGGCGGGCTGGCGAACGTGCTCGCGTTCGAACCGAGCCTGCTGGTGGACGGCACCACGGTCACCGCGCAGGTGCTGCTCTACCCGATGCTCGACATGAAGAACGAGACGCCCGCCTATGAGCGCATTGCCGAGGGCTTCCCACTGACCGCGAACTCGCTGCGCTGGTTTGGCGAGAACTTCCTCGCCAGCGATGCCGACCGCACCGACCCGCGGGTATCGCCGATGCTGGCCGTGAAGGCGGGGGATGCACCGCAGCCGCCGGCGTTCATCCTCTCGCTGGGTCTTGACCCCCTGGGTGAAGAAGACCTCAACTACGCGCACAAGCTGGCCATGAACGGCACCTATGTCGAGCTCGTGCACCTGCCTCGCCACGCCCACGGCTTGTTCACCTCGGCCGGCAAGATCGCCTCGGGTGAAGTGATGCTGGAGCGTGCCGCGCAGTTTATTCTGCAGCAGGCGTAGTCATTCGGGTAGCTAACGGTGGCGGGTGGCGGATGCTGGCCGCCACCGTTGTTTCCCGTCGCCGGAGGCGTTGGCGGTTTTGCTCAGCTATTGGGCAGCCGGTCGAGATAGTCGAGCAACACACCCTCACGCATCGCCCACGGCGACACATCGAGCTGTTCGATACCGAATGCCGACATCACCTCAGACAGCACAATGCCGCCGCCGACGATCTGGAACGCGCGATCGGAGGTCACGCCGGGAAGCGCCGGGCGTGATTCGGCTCGAAGCTGAGCGAGCCGCGGAATCCAGTCGTCGAGCTGCCACTTGCGCAGCGTCATCCGGTCATTCGGGCCCACCCCGTCGATTACCGAACCGGCCAGGCGGGTGAGCGAGCGCACGGTTTTTGACGAGCCGACGAAGTGGTCGGCCGGCGCCAGATCGCCAAACTTTCGTACCGCATCCGGTAGCAGTTTGCGCACGTGTTGGCGCAGCTCGGTCAGCTCACCGGCAAGTGGGGGATCGTGGTGAAAAAACTGTTTGGTGGTGCGTCCGGCGCCCAGCGGCAGCGACATTGCCAATTCGGGCAGCTCATCATCGCCCACGGCGAGTTCGAGTGAGCCGCCGCCAATATCGACCAGCATGATCCGTCCGGCTGCCCAACCGAACCAGCGCCGCACGGCCAAAAATGTGGTGCGTGCCTCATCCTCGCCCGACATCACCTGCAGATCGATGCCAAACTCTTTGCGGATGCGTTTGAGCACCTTATTGCCGTTTTTTGCTTCGCGGATGGCGCTGGTTGCCATGGGCAGCAGCTCATCAAGATTGGCGTCATCGATGAGTTTTTTTGCGTGCGCCATGGCTTCCATGATCCGTTTGACGCCGTGGTCGCTGATCGCGCCCGAGTCGTCGATGTATTGCATGAGCCGCAGCACGCGCTTTTGTGACGCCATCGGCACGGGTTTTGCCCCCGGATGCGCATCCACAATTACGAGGTGAACGGTGTTAGATCCGACGTCGAGTACTCCGAGGCGCATGGGTTCAATCGTACTCTTTGGCGCGGCGGCAACAGCGCGCGGTGCGCCAGCAAGTGCCGGTATCGACATCGCAGCGTAGAGTTGTCGTCAATGAGCGAGATTCTGGTGCGCAAGGCGGAGCTGCGCGATGTGCCGACGGTGTACGAGCTGATTCAGCCGTATGTCGACGAAAACATCGTGCTGCAAAAAGACCTCGTTGTGCTCTACGAGTCGATGCGCGACTTCGCGGTGGTCGAGGTTGATGGCCGCGTGGTCGGCTGCGGCGCGCTGCACGTGCTGTGGCGCGACCTGGGTGAGCTGCGCACTATTGCGGTTGAGCCGGGGATGCGCGGCTACGGTATCGGGTATCGGTTGGTTGAATTTTTGGTTGCGGAAGCGCGCGAAATCGGCCTGTCGCGTCTGTTCTGTCTGACTTTTGAAACGGATTTTTTTGCTCGGCACGGTTTCGAACCGGTTGCTGAACGGGTCATCGACACTGGCACCTATCGCGAGATGCTGCGCTCGCCGGATGAGGGCACGGCTGAGTTTCTGGATCTGCCGTGGGTGAAACCCAACACGCTCGGTAATACCCGCATGATTTTGAGTCTTTAACTGGACTGGGTTGCGAGCTGGCAGGCCACATTCTTTGTGCCGAACTCCTGTGGGCCACCTGTAGGTTCACTGCCGTTCACCTGGACGCTAACGCCGATCAGTAGTGTCTTCGCGTCATGACGGCCCATAGAAGGGAATATTTCGGTGCGATTTGGAAAGAAGCTGGCTGCTACGGCTGCCATTGCTGCGCTCAGTGCAGCAGGGTTCGTGGCGCTGCCGGCAAACGCGGACGGTGCTGCGGCAGCGCCCTCGACTTCGCTGGTGATCAGCGAAGTCTACGGCGGCGGCGGCAATAGCGGCGCAACCTACAAGCGCGACTTCATTGAGCTCTACAACGTGTCGGATCAGCCCATCGATCTGTCGGGCTGGCAGGTTGAGTACTTCTCAGCCAAGTCGGGCAACTCGGGCGGCGTCACCCAGCTGAGCGGCACCGTTGCGCCCGGCGACTACTACCTAATCGCACAGGCCCAGGGCAACGGCGGCACCGTCGATTTTGAATTCGACGCCGAGGGCAAGATTGCTATGGGCGGCAAAGAAGGCATTGTTGAGCTGAGCCACAACGGCACCGCAGTTGACCTCGTTGGTTGGGGTGCGGTTGCAAAGCGTTTCGAGGGCGCGCCGGCTGCGGGCACCAAGAACGCGACCTCGGCTGCGCGTACTCCGGTCACCCAAGACACCGACAACAACAAGGCCGACTTCGCAATCGGTGAGCCGACCCCGCAGAAGTCGGGCAACGCCGCAACCGAGCCCACTGAAACGCCCGAGCCGACCGGGACGCCCGAGCCTACCGGGACCCCGCAGCCCACTGACACTCCGAAGCCGACCGACCCGGCTCAGACGGTCACGCCGATCGTCGAGGTGCAGGGTGAGGGTGATAAATCGCCGCTGGGTGACCAGACCGTCACCGTTGAGGGCATCGTGACCGCCGTCTACCCGACCGGCGGCAAGAACGGTTTCTTCATCCAGGCCCCTGGCGAAGCTGACGCCACCCGCTCGAGCGGTGTGTTCATCTACGGCAGCAAGCACGCCGCCAGCGTGCAGATCGGCGACTCGGTCTCGGTCACCGGTAAGGTGAGCGAGTACTTCGGGTCGACCCAGATCAGCGCCAACAGCGTCAGCAAGCTCGAGCAGTCGCTCGGTGAAGCAACCCCCGTGAAGCTCGATGCCTGGCCGGCCACCGACGCCGAGCGTGAGCGCTACGAGGGGATGCTCCTTGAACTGTCGGGTGACTACACCGTCACCGACAACTACGGCCTGAACCGCTACGGTGAAATCGGGCTCGCCTTCGGCACCAAGCCGCTCGTGCAGCCCACCGAGGTTGGTGCGCCCGACTCGGCTGAAGCTCACGCGCAGGCCGACTACAACGCCGCACACGGCGTGCTGCTCGATGACGGTGCGACCTGGGATTACACCAAGAATGCGACCGCCCAGAACTCGCCGCTGCCGTACCTCTCGCTCGACAAGCCGGTCACCATTGGTGCCACCGCAGCCTTCGCCAAGCCTGTCGTGCTCGACTACGGACACGACGCCTGGCGTCTGCAGCCGCAGCAGCAGATTGTCGGTGCCGACTCAGAGTGGATCCCCGCAACTTTCAGCGATGTTCGTGAAGCAGCTCCGACAGAGGTTGGTGGCGACATCACCGTCGGTACGTTTAACGTGCTGAACTACTTCACCGCGCTCGGCGAACAAGAAAGCGGTTGCAAGTTCTACGCCGACCGTCAGGGCAACCCCACCACCAACAACTACTGCCGCGCTCGCGGCGCCTACAACGTCGAAAGCTTCGAGCGTCAGCAGGCCAAGATCATCGCCGCAATCAACAAGTTGGATGCATCGGTCATCGCTCTCGAAGAGATCGAAGACTCGGCCGACTTTGGTCAAGACCGCGACGCCGCTCTTGCTCATCTGGTGGAAGAGCTGAACAAGGATGCTGGTGCCGAAAAGTGGGCATATGTCGCCTCGCCCAAGAGCATCCCGGCAACCGGTGACGATGTCATCCGCACCGCTTTCATCTACCAGCCCGCCGAGGTGAGCTACGTTGATGGCTCGACCGAGATTCTTGACAACCCCAACTTCACGAACGCCCGCGCGCCGCTGGCCGCAACCTTCTCGCCGGTGGCCAAGGCCGACCAGAAGTTCGTGATGATCGTGAACCACCTGAAGTCAAAGGGTGGCCAAGGCTCGGGCGACAACGCCAGCTTCGACAAGGACGACAACCCGGCAAACAATGTTGGTGGTTGGAACGGTGACCGCACCCGTCAGGCTCAGGCGGTTGTCGACTTCGCTGCGGCACAGCAGCAGAAGCAGGGCACCGACCTGGTGTTCCTCGCCGGTGACTTCAACGCCTACACCATGGAAGACCCGGTGCAGACCATTATCAAGGCCGGCTACGTGCAGCAGGTGAGCGAGGGCGAGTACTCATACCTGTTCGGTGGCCTGGTTGGTTCGCTCGACCACGTGTTCGCCTCACCTGCCGCTGCCAAGCTGGTGACCGGCACCGACATTTGGACGATCAACGCCTACGAGCCGATCGCGCTCGAGTACAGCCGCAACAACTACAACGTGACGCAGCTGTACGCACCCGACCAGTTCCGCGCATCCGACCACAACCCGAAGCTCGTTGGGCTGCAGTTTGAGCAGGCTGAGACTGGTTCGCTGGATGTGCAGTTCTTCCGTGATCACAAGCTGAACAACAAGCTTGACGACGGTGAGCTGGAGACTGGCAGGAGCTATGTCTATGTGAAGGATGCAGACGGCAAGTGGTGGATGACCACCGATACGGACGGCACCTATCACTTCACCGGTATTGCTCCCGGTAAAGCCGAGGTGTACTTCCCGATTGCGAACCCGCGTTCGCAGTACTTCAACGAGGCTGACACCTCGCGTTTGCCGCAGACTGAAATTAAGGCGGCGGAAGCGACCTACATTGATGCAGAGACCGGCAAGACCCAGCCCGCGAAGGTTTTGTCGGGTAAGTATCCGATGGCGACCGTTGAGGTTACTGCGGATGCTCCGGCGAAGTTCGTTGCCGGCTTCTCGCAGGCGCGTGCCGTTGCGAAGGTGCTGCCGGAAGGCTCCCAGCAGGGATCGCAAGACCTCGCTGAGGTCGCGTTCTTCGACGGTACTGAGTCGGTGGATGCGAAGTTTGGTTCGGGTAACAGCGACCGTTATTACGCCGCAGACACCGATGGTTCGGAACATAAGTTCCTCGGTGACCAGATTGTGCTGCAGGTAACGGCGAAGGATGGTTACCAGGTGAAAGGCGTTATGGCGCTCGATAGCGTCAAGCCGATGGAACTCATTGAGCTGGGTGACGGCAAGTATGCGGTGAACCGTGCCGACCTGTCGGAGTCGTTTGGCCAGGTGGCGTTCACCGTGGTGGTCGCCAAGATCCCGACTGAGACGCCGACGCCGACTCCGACTCCGGAGCCGACTGTTGAGCCGACCGTGGAGCCGACTGTAGAGCCGACCGTTGAACCGACCGTCGAGCCGACTGTCGAACCGACCGTTGAACCGACCGTCGAGCCGACTGTCGAGCCGACTGTCGAACCGACCGTTGAACCGACTGTCGAGCCGACTGTCGAACCGACCGTCGAGCCGACTATCGAGCCGACTGTCGAACCGACCGTTGAACCGACCGTCGAGCCGACTGGAACGGCGGAGCCGACCGAGACTGCGGAACCGACTGAGACCGTTGACCCGGCCGAGGTGAAGCTGACCACTGACACCAGCGCATACCTGCTGCGTGGCACCGTCATCTTCCACGGTGAGGGCTTCACGCCTGGGGCAGACGTCGCGATCGAACTGCACTCGACCCCGGTCAAAGTGGCGGACGTCGTCGCTGACGAGAACGGTGAGATCAAGGGTGAGTTCAAGGTGCCGGCCGCAACTGCACCGGGCAAGCACCAGGTGGTTGCTGTCGAGTCGGAAGACAAGACCGCCACTGCCGACATCACGGTGCTCGAGCCTAAGCTCGAGGTCAACCCTGTTGAGGCTTCAGCCGTCGACTCGACAGCTGGGTTCTACGTTGAGGGCACGAACTGGCCCGCCAACACCGAGCTCTCGTTCGTGATTGCCGGCCCGAACGGCTACCGCGCCGAACTCACCGACGTGGTGACCAACAAGGACGGTGCGTTCGCGCAGCAGCTCACCTGGGCAAAGTACGACGCTGAGGGGAACCTCATCGCCAACAACCAGGAATTCCCGGCCGGCACCTACACGGTGACCGTCACTGATGGCGAATTCACTCAGGAAATCACCTTCACGGTAACGGCCAGCGACACTGAGCCGGGCCAAACTGAGCCTGGCCAGACCGACGGCGGCAAGCCCGACACCGGCAAGACCCCGTCGGGCAAGGGTGGCGTGAACTCGGTGGACGTCACCGACAAGCTCGCCAACACCGGTGCCAGCGACGTGACGCCGCTGCTGGTGGCGACCTTCGTGGTGCTCGCTGCCGGCGCTAGCCTGGTGGCACTGCGCCGCCGCAACGCCTAGCCCGCGCCAGGTGCGCAGCGCTCGATAGCGCAGCACCCATAAATCGGCAGCCGCCACTGACCAAATGGTTGGTGGCGGCTGCTGGTTTTCCAGGCACTGCCGACCGGCACCATCCGTTGGAAGTGGCGCCCGCATCCCCTGCCCGCATCCCTGCTCACATGTTCTCGGCACTGCACGCCGGAATCTCCAAAGCATCCGGGTACATTACTGCTGTGAGCACCAAACCCAGCCCCGCGGTCTACCGACGTCGTCGGATCGTGGCGCTGCTGTTGCTCGTCGCTGTGATCGCTCTCATCTGGTGGGGCGCAAGTGCAATCATTGGCTTGTTTGCGGCCGATAAACCGGATGCGGCCCCCGCTACCAACCCGCCAACAGCACCTGCAACAACACCTGAGGCCGGTAAGACCACCACGCCGGGCGACACTTCACAGCCGCAAACACCCGCCGAGCCGCAACCCTGCAAACCCGAAGACATAACCGTGACAGCGGCCACCGACGCGCGCTCATACGGGCCGGATGCTCGCCCGAAGCTCTCATTCAGCATCGAAAACACCGGTGCCAACAAGTGCACATTCAATGTCGGCACGGCCGTGCAACAGTTCCGCATCACCTCGGGTAGCGACCAGATTTGGGCCTCGACCGACTGCCAAAAAAATCCCGAAAATCAGCAGGTGTTATTGGAGCCGGGGCGCAAATTCGAATCTCCGCAGCTTGAGTGGGTGCGGGAGCGGTCAACGCCAGATACCTGCGAAGCAGAACGTCCGGCAGCGGTCGGTGGTGACTCCTATTACCACCTCAAGGTGACCGTAAACGGTGCCGAATCAGAACCGGTGATGTTCGTCCTCGAATAAGCAATATTTTCGGCACTCGAGATGAAATTGGTGGCTTGGGATGCATCCCCACAGTCGGCTGGTTGGCGCCATCGGCATGGGTAAGCCAAAGTTCCGAGTTCTTGTAACCTTCCGTTCACCTAGTTGTTGCGGGAATGTAACAGGTGACTGGGACTCTGGCTGAGTCCTGGCTGACGAATCACTGAGGAGGGGCCGAGTGGCTCACAAAAAAAATTTCGTGCGCGGCGCAGTCGCTAGCGTTACCGGTGGGCTGCTTGCCTTCGCTGGTCTCGCAGCACCCGCCTTCGCTGACGAATCCCTGCAGAACACCGAGATCATTTCTCCCGCTGCCGACCTGGCCGAGGGACAGAAGCAGATCAACATCGTTTCGTACAACGACTTCCACGGTCGACTCTCAAACCTGGAGGCTTTCGCCGCAGGCTCGTTGACCATCGCCGACAAATTCGGTGCCGAGAACACGCTGTTCGTCGCCAACGGTGACCAGGTGGGTGCCTCAGAATTTGAATCGTCGCTGCAGAACGACGACCCCACAATGGATGCCCTGACGGCACTCAGTGAGGGCAGCCAGCACTCGTTCACCGTGGGTAACCACGAATTCGACAAGGGCCAGGAAGACGCTGAGCGCATCCGTCAGAAGCTCGGCGGCACACTCCTCGCAGCGAACGTCACCAAGAGTGACGGTTCGCTGCTGATGGACGCCTACAAAATCTACGAAGTGAACGGCGTGAAGATTGCCGTCATCGGCGCGGTCACCGAATCGACCCCGTCAGGTGTCTCGCCCCAGGGCATCCAGGGACTCACCTTTGGCGACCCGGTTGCGGCCGTGAACAAGTACGCCGAAGAAATCGAGCAGGCAGGCGCCGCTGACATCATCATCGCCTCGTACCACGAGGGCGGTCCGGCGGCTGACCTCGACACCAACCTCGGCAACGAGGTGTTTTCGAAGATGGCGAAAGATACCTCCGACAAGGTCGACCTCGTACTGCACGGCCACACCCACTACGGCTACAACTACGACATCAGCGAACGTCGGGTGCTGCAGGCCGGTGAATACGGCAAGCAGGTTGGCCAGATCGTCTTCACGGTCGACGCTGACAACAAGATCGTCAAGACTGACAGCGCAGTGATCGACACCATCGCGGACAAGGCTCCGGTTTACACCCGCGACGGTCTCTCACCGCAGTCGCAGCAGGTTTACGACAAGGTCGTGGCTATCAAGGAAGCCGCCTACAGTGAGGCCGAAGTGCTCGGCGCTGAACAGATCGGTGTTGTGAACGACGAAATCACCCGCGCCTACACCTGGGCCGACGGGGCTGCAGTCAAAGACGACCGGGCGGAGGCATCGTCACTCGGTGTGCTCGTTGCCGACTCGATGTACCAGTGGGCCAACAAGAACGTTGCCGGTGGTGCTGACCTCTCGATCATGAACCCCGGTGGCCTGCGTGCCGACATCGCCGGTGACGGCGTGCTCACCTACAAGGATGCACAGACCGTGCTGCCCTTCACCAACAACCTCGCCGTTGTCACCCTGAGCGGCGCACAGCTCAAGCAGGTGTTTGAAGAGCAGTGGCAGCGCGACGCGAACGGTGAAGTTCCGAGCCGTCCCTACCTGCAGCTCGGCATCTCGCCGAACGTGTCGTACACCAGCGACTCGAGCCGCGCCGAGGGTGACCGTATCACCGGCATCACCATCGACGGCAACCCGCTCAGCATGGATGCGGAATACAAGGTTGTTATGCCCACCTTCCTCGCTGGCGGTGGCGACAACTTCCACACCCTCGCCGAGGGCTCGCTGTTTGACACCGGTTCGGTCGACCTCGACGCCTTCACCGAGTATGTGAAGGACCTGCCCGGCCAGGAACTCAAGGTTCCGACCGCACGCCCCGGTGTCGACACGGAAGGCTTCTTCACCGCCTACGGTGAGGGCCCGACCTTGAAGGCTGGCGAAGACTTCACCTTCAAGGTGAAGAACTTCAACCTGCGCTCGAAGGACTTCCTTGCGAACGAGAGCGTCGACGTGAAGATCGGCGAGCAGGTTGTTGGTACCGGCACCATCACTGGCGACACCGCTAACGGTGACGTGGTTGAGGCTGAGATCACCCTGAACATCCCGGCCGACCTCGCGGGCAAGCAGAACCTGACGCTCATCTTCAACCAGTCGGGCACCGCAGCCGTGCTGCCGCTGACCGTTGCCGAGACTGAGGATGAGGCACCCTCCATCACTGTCGACCCCGAAAAGGTGACCGTCGAGAAGTCGGCTGAGGGCATCCTCATCTCGGGTACCGGCTGGAACGCTGGCGAAGAAGTCACCCTGACCGTTACCGGTCCGGAAGGCATCAACGCACAGTTCACCGTCATGCCGAACGAGGCTGGCGAGTTCTCAGAGAACATCACCTGGGCGACCTTCGACAAGGCCACCGGTGAGGTCATCGCAGACAACCAGCCATTCCCGGCCGGTACGTACACCGTCGTTGCAACTCAGGGCGACGCCGAAGCAACCGCCACCTTCGAGGTAGTTGCTGACGAAGCCACGCCGCTGCCGAACGAGCCCGGTAAGGACGACCAGGCTGCTGGCGGTAAGACTCCCGCCGAGGGCGCCCTCGCCGCGACTGGTGCCGACAGCAACCTGCTCGTGGGCGGTATCGCCGTGGCACTGCTCATCGCAGCTACCGGCGCCACCCTCATGGCACAGCGCCGCAACGCCTAGTCTGAGCGCTCCCTAACGAGCTGCGCCCGCATCCCTGCAATCGGGGACGCGGGCGCAACTCGTTTCCGGCGGCGCGGCGCCGCGCCGTTCCGTTGTCGCGTCGCTGTCGCGCCGTCGCCGCGCCGTCGCCGCGCCGTCGCGTCGCTCGTCGCTCGTCGCCCGCCTCCACCCGCTGCCGCCGCCGTTTCTTCGCCTTCTGTGTGTGTTCGCGTCAATTGTGTGTGGCAGAACACATACAAATGACGCGAACCCACACACGAGGCGGGGTGGTGGCGTGAGTAGACAGCGCTACGAGCTAGGTGCGCTGAGCAAAGCCCGGAATCGCGGCCGCGAGAGCCTGCGCCAGGCGCCCCGCATCCGGCCCCACCGGCCCCGCAAAACCAAGCCGTCGCCCCTCGGTGATGCGCTGCTTCTCGTTCGTGACATGCCGCAGATCACCAACGAGCGACACCTCACCAAACACCGCGAGCCGATCCTCAAGCGCCGACTCAAGCTTGGCCGACGCCAACGCCGCTGCGATCGCCAAGTCTGCCGCCGGTTCGGTGAGCCGCACCCCGCCAACGGTCGACACATACACATCATGCTGCGCAAATGACAGTCCGCAGCGGCGCTCAAGCACCGCCAGCAGCATCGCCACGCGCCCCGCATCCACACCGTTGACCACCCGGCGTGGATTCGGCGCCTGCGTGGGCACCACAAGCGCCTGGATCTCCACTGGCAGCACCCGCTTGCCCTCGAGCGCCATGGTGACGCAGGTGCCCGGCACCGACCCATCCCGGTCGCTGATAAAAAGCGCCGAAGGATCCGGCACCTCACGCATCCCCTCACCGGTCATCTCAAAACACCCCACCTCGTCGGTGGGTCCGAACCGGTTTTTCAGCGTGCGCACAAAACGCAGCGCCGTCTGTCGGTCACCGTCAACATGCGCCACCACATCCACCAGATGCTCGAGCAGTCGCGGTCCGGCGACCTGCCCGTCTTTGGTGACATGACCCACAATAATCACTGGCAGCCCGCGTGATTTTGCGAGCCGAATCAGCGCCGACGCCACCTCGCGCACCTGCGAAGGCTGGCCGGCAAGCGCATCCAGCTCTGCCGAAGCGACCGTCTGCACCGAGTCGACGATGAGCAGCCGCGGCTGCACCTCATCCACATGCCCGAGCACGGTCGCCAGATCAGTTTCGCTCGCGAGATAGAGCGTGGGATGCAACGCATCGGTGCGCTCGGCACGCAGTCGCACCTGGTTCACCGACTCTTCGGCGCTCACATACAGCACCTTGGCACCCAAGCTTGCGATCTTCGAGGCCGTGTCGATCAACAGCGTCGATTTACCCACCCCGGGTTCGCCGCTGAGCAAAATCGCGGCGCCCGG
The DNA here is from genome assembly GCF_036577665.1 of Gulosibacter sp. GYB002. Lineage (NCBI taxonomy): Bacteria > Bacillati > Actinomycetota > Actinomycetes > Micrococcales > Microbacteriaceae > Gulosibacter > Gulosibacter sp. GYB002. Next base: position 100,970 of record NZ_JARBDD010000016.1, read on the forward strand.
AACGATCCCGCCGCCGAGCACCCGGTCGAACTCGCTGATGCCGGTTGGCCAGTGCACAGCCTGCCCCGCGTCGACTTCGGTGATGGGCTGCGCGGCGGTTGCGGGCGCGAGCGGTTCGGCGCGAAACTGCGGGCCGCCACGTGCGGCCGCGCGTTCTTCTATGGTGCCCCAGGCCTGGCACTCGGGGCAGCGGCCAACCCACTTGACGGCCTCATAGCCGCACTCGCTGCATTCGTAAGCCGGTCGCTTTCGTTTGGTTGCCATATGGCAAAGCCTATGGGGTGCCTCCGACACTGCCGCGCGATCGGTAGTGCGGGTTGGGGGATGCGCGCCAGTTTGGCAGTTCGATTTGCGCGAACGACGCGGGGCGTGTAATGTCGTCCGACGGTGACGTGTCCGAGCGGCCGAAGGTGCGACACTCGAAATGTCGTGTAGGGCAACCCCCTACCGTGGGTTCAAATCCCACCGTCACCGCCGAAAGGTAAACCCCCGCCTCCCTTGGAAACAAGCGGAAGGCGGGGGTTCTTCGTTTCCACAAGCTCGGCTTGTGAGCACTTGCTCGGCTCGTGGGCACATGTTGGCCACATTTGTCTTTGCGTGTGCCTCGAGGTAGCGCTCGTGCGCCTCGTGAAGTGCTTCACCATCACTGCGGTACACCGATATCGTTGCGGTACACCGGTATAGCGGTGTACCTCGAGGTTTGCGGTGTACCCGAGGGGGCGGGCGCGGGCTTAGAGTGTGGCGGGGGCGGGCGCGGGCTTAGAGTGTGGCGGGCGCCGGGGGGCGACGCCCGCGGCGCATTACGAACGAAGAAGCGGCGCATTGTTGCGTCGACAAGTTTTGGGTTAGTCTGTGGCAACCCTCGAGGCGAAACAGGCAAGCAACTGGGCTCTCTAGCAGCCGAGTTCGGGTCTGATGCGCTTCGCAGCCCACCAGTAGATGCAGAGGTTTCTCGGCCGTGCCCCCATCACAATTCCGACGACGCCTGCGCCGCGGCGTGGCGCTGGTGCTCGCCGCCGCATTCGCCCTGGTTGGCTGTGCACCGCCGACCGCAACCGAGGTGGGGCCAGACACTGGCGAAGAAATCTCCAGCGTAACCGCAGCTCTCCCTGGGTCAGTGTCGAGCCTGTATGTCGGGCATGAAGCCGGCATCCTCAACTACCACCTCGCCGCAATCGGGCAGGAGGGGCTCACCATGCTCGACGCCAACGGCGACGTGCAGCCGGCACTGGCCGAGTCGTGGGAGCAGCCCGACGACACCACCTACGTGTTCACGCTTCGTGACGGTGCCAAATTTCAGGATGGCAGCGATGTCACCGTCGAGGATGTGTTGTTCAGTCTCGAAACCGCCCGCGACCCCGAGCTTTCGCCAGGACTGAGCTACTACCTCACCGCTGTTGACCGCATCAGTGCCATCGGCGATGACCGCATCGAAATCACACTTAACGCACCCGACGCTGCTTTTCTCAAGAACATGTCGAGCGGCGGTGCGGGGTTTATCACCTCAAAACGGTTCTGGCAGGAGCACGACGGCAAGATTGGCAATAGCCGCTCGCTGGTTTTGGGTACCGGGCCTTATCGGGTGACTGAATTTGTTCCCGACTCGCATGTGAGTTACGAGCGTGTTGACACCTGGTGGGGTGGCGTCCCGAAGGTGAAACACCTCACCGTGAAGTTCATCCCGGATGAATCGACACGGCTGCTTGCGGCCCGTTCTGGGGAGATTGATATTGCCTTCAGCGTGCCGGTGCAGCAGAGCCGGTCGTGGCAGCAGGTGCCGAATATGCGCATCGAAAATGCGCCTGACCTCAGCTATGTGGGGCTCTATTTCAACACCACCGTGAAGCCGTTTGACGACCCGAAAGTGCGTGAGGCGTTCGCCCACTCGTTTGACCGGCGCGCGGTGGCCGAGAACCTGCTGCGGAATCAGGGCGAGGCGGCCGGCACCATCATGACTCCCGAATCACTCGCCACCGTGTACGACGCCGACGAGGCCCGCGAAAAGCTCGCCGAGGTGCCGCAGCGTGAGTTTGATCTCGACAAGGCTAAGGCGGCGTTGAGTGCCTCATCACAGCCGAACGGTTTTGAGACCGAAATGCTTGTTCCGGCCACTGGGCCGCATTTGAAACAGGCTGCTCTCGCCTATGCCGAAAACCTCGCCACGATCGGGGTCAAGCTCAAGGTGCGCGAGGTGCCGATTGAAGAATGGCTCGCGGCGGCCGATGTATCGGCCGGCTATGGCGTGAGCTATATGTGGTACTTCTCGACGCTCGGGCAGCCGGAGGAGATTTCGAGTTTCATGCTCGGCACCGGCAATGTGAGTGGGTATGAAAACTCCGAGATACAGGATTTGCTGGCGCAGGCGCTGGCAGAAACCGACACCGAAAAACGTATCGAGCTGTTGCTCAAAGTAGAAAAACTGCAGGCCGCCGACATTATTGACGTGCCGCTGTGGTGGGGGCAGTCGATCACCGCAGTCAAGATGGATCTCGGGATCCGTGATCTGTCACCGTATCGGTTCGTGAGTTGCTGGCCCGCCGCACTGTATCGGGCGGCAACATGAGCGCCGCAGCCGGCGCCACCAGGCGCAAATTTAGCGACACTTTGATGGGGATGCTCACGACCCGGCTCGTGGGGATCGCGGTGGTCTTGTTCGTGCTCACCTTCGTGGTGTTTGCACTCATGTATCTCGCCCCGGGCGATTTGGCAAAAACTCTGCTCGGTAATCGACCCGTCAATCCCGAGTCGGTGGCGGCGATCCGCGCGAAATATCACCTGGATGAACCCTTCCTCACCCAGTACGGAATCTGGCTCGGGAATGTGTTCACCGGCAATCTTGGCGATTCCATCCGCTTGCAGGTGCCGGTAACTGAGGCAATCGGTGCCCGTATCCCGACAACTTTCTGGATGTGCGCGCTCGCGTTTGTGCTGTCGGTGCTCATTGCCGTGCCGCTCGGTATTCGTGGCGCGGTGCGACCGCGAGGTGTTGTCGACCGGGTGGGTTCTTGGCTGGCGGTGTTGGGCATTTCAGCGCCGACCTTCGCCGTGGGTGTGCTGCTGCTGTACGTGTTTTCGTACTATCTGCCGATCTTCCCGGTGTACGGCACCGGTGACGGGTTTGTTGACATGCTGTATCACCTCATCCTGCCCGCGTTTTCGTTGACCGTGGGGCTGGCAGCGATTCTGCTCAAGCTGACCCGCACTGCCATGGTTAGTGCGCTGGCATCCGACTATGTGACGGGGATGCGTGCCCGCGGAATTCCTGAACGGCAGGTTGAGCGGGTGGCGCTTCGCAATGCCGCCATGCCGATCATCACCGCGGCGAGTCTCGTGCTCACTTTCCTAGTGGGTGGCACGCTGCTGGCCGAGACCACGTTCGCGTTGCCGGGGCTCGGGAAGCTGCTGGCCGATTCGGTGATGTTTAAAGACATCCCGGTGGTGCAGGCAGCCACGCTGTTGATTGCCGCGCTAATCGCCGTGATCGCGCTGCTGGCCGATATCGCTTTTTGGCTGCTCGACCCGCGTCAGCGCAGCCCTCGTGAGCGGAAGGGTCGGGCATGAGCGCACCCAAGACGAAAATATTGACGGTTCCAGCGGTGCAGGGGCGCCGCCTGCCAATTGTGGCGTTGGCTGTGCTGGCGGTGGCGGCTTTTTTGGCGATCTTTGGCAACCTCATCGTGCCGGATGCAACGAAACAGGATTTGCTTGCCGGTGCGGTACCGCCGTTGAGCTATCAGCATCCACTTGGCACCGATGATCTTGGCCGGGATGTGTTGAAACTTGCGGTTGGCGGTGCGGCTTCGGCGCTGGTGGGGCCGGTGCTGGTGGCGCTCGGGTCGATGGTGCTCGGGATGCTGCTTGGCAGCCTCGCGGGGTATGAGCGCGGCTGGGTCGACACGGTGATCGGACGCTGGACCGATCTGCTGCTGGCGCTGCCCGTGCTGCTTTTGGCGCTGGTGGTGGGCGGTATTCTCGGCACGAACTACTGGATTACCGTGCTGCTACTCATCGTGCTGTTCTCGCCCAGCGATATTCGGATTGTACGTGCGGGGGTGCTCGACCAGTCGACGCGCGCCTATGTTGAAGCGACGAAGATGCTCAATCTGTCGCGCTGGCGAATTATGTTCCGGCACGTGTTGCCAAATGTGTTGCCGCTGATCATCACCAACACGATGCTGAATGTGACGTTTGCGCTGGTGTCGTTCTCGTCGCTGTCGTTTTTGGGGGTCGGCGTGCCGAGCGACGCCGCCGATTGGGGGCGGCAGCTTGCCGACGGCCGCCACCTGATTTTTGAAAACCCCGCCGCCGCGCTCGTGCCGGCGCTGCTGATTATTGCGGTGGCGATGGCCGCGAATGTGGTGGGTGACTGGTTGGGCGAGAAGCTGGAACGAGGTCGGGCATGAACTCGGTGACACCATCCGCTGCCACGATCGCTATCGAACGGCTCGCGGTGAACGGGCCGCAGGGCGGAGTGATTGTGCATCCCTGGAGCGCCGAGGTGGGCAGCGGCGAAACGCTCGCGCTCATTGGCGAGTCGGGGTCGGGTAAAACACTCTCGGCAAAAGCGCTGATCGGGTTGCTTGCTCCGGGGCTTTCGGCCAGCGGTGCACTGCTGGTGAACGGCACTCGCTATCCGCTGGCACAGGCTGAAGGTGACTGGCAGCCGCTGCGAGGTCGACTGGTGACGATGGTGCTGCAGGATCCGTTTACGGCGCTGAGCCCGGTGCACCGCATCGGCGAGCAGATCGGTTGGACGATCGACGCCCACGTCGGGAAGCTTTCGCGCCGGCAGCGAACCGACCGCATCCGCGCCGCCCTCGAAGAGGTGCGGCTGCCGGCCGAAACCGCCGAGCAATATCCGCACCAGCTTTCGGGCGGGATGCGGCAGCGCGCCGCCATTGCGGCCGCGCTTGCCTCGCAGCCGCAGCTGGTGATTGCTGATGAACCGACCACCGCATTGGATGCATCCAATCAGGCCGGCATTCTTGAGCTGCTTGACCGGTTGGGGCGTGAGCGTGGCATTGCGGTGCTGCTCATCACTCACGACCTCGGCGTTGTGCGTGACTATGCCGACCGGGTGCTGGTGATGCGGCAGGGTGAAATTGTCGAGCGGGGGAACGCCAGCGAGCTGTTTACTGCGCCGAAGCACGAGTACACTCGCTCGCTGCTTGCCGCCGACCCGGTGACCGCGATGCGTAACGGTGACCTCGTGGGTGCTGCCGGCGCCGCGGATGCGGCCGAGATACCGGTGTTGCGTGCCAGCGGGGTGACGAAGTCGTTTGCCGGCCGGCCCGTGTTGCGTGGTGTCGATTTTGAGGTGCGCGGCGGTGAAATCGTGGGCCTGGTGGGTGAGTCGGGCTCGGGTAAGTCGACCCTGATGCGCTGTATCGCCGGTCTCGAGCTCGAGGATGCGGGCCGCATCGAATTCGACGGGGTGCCGGTGCGGCCGGGGCGGCGCGACCGCACCCCCGAGATGGCGCAGATCGTTTTTCAGGATCCCTATTCGTCACTCAACCCGATGTTCACCGTTGGTGACACGCTGCGTGAGGCGCTTCGGGTGGCGAACCGTCCGCTGAGTGATGCCAGCGAGCTACTTGAGCAGGTGGGACTGTCTGCTGATTATTTGCGGCGCCGACCGGCTTCGCTTTCGGGCGGTCAACGGCAGCGGGTGGCAATCGCCCGCGCGCTGGCACCGCGGCCAAAACTGCTGATCTGCGATGAATCGGTATCGGCGCTGGATGTGTCGGTGCAGGCAAAAATCCTCGAGTTGCTGCGGCGATTGCGGGATGAAACCGGGCAGGCGATTGCGCTGATTTCGCACGATCTCGGCGTGGTGCTGGCGGTAACCGATCGGGTTGCGGTGCTGCGCGACGGGGTGGTGGTTGAGTCGGGGCGCTCGGCGGAGGTGTTCGGCAACCCGCAGCATGACTACACCAAGCAGTTGGTATCGGCGGCGCTTGGCCGCCAGTCGCGAGATGATGGTGACCTCGAAGTGAAGGAGCCCTAGGTGGAACTACAGACACTGCCACTGAATGACACCCCCACTACAGAACAGCTGGCACCGGTAGCGGAATTGACCGGCGGTGTGCTCACCGACGTCTGGCAGCGCTCGCGGCACCCGTATTCGCCACAGCTGCACCTGGGCGAGGGCGTGGCGTTTTTAACGATGCGACGCGCGCACACCGCGGTGACCAAGGTTGTGGCCTCAGCATGGCGAGAATCTGCCGACATTGATGGCGCGGTTGCTGCGCTCGTTGAGTACGGTCGCGAGCGCGGGGATGCGCGGCTGCTGTGGGAGATCCCGGCGACGCCAGCGCATCCTGAAAATATTCGCGAGGTGCTCACCCGTGCCGGTGGTTGGCAGCTGCGGGCACCCTATGCATCCGCTGATGGCACCGAAAATGTTGCGGGATGGGCGCTCGCTGCGGGTGGTGGCCGTCACCCCGAACCGCCGTACTATGCCCAAACCACCGACTTCACCTGCGGGGCGGTAGCGGCGCTGCTGACGGTGAACCACCTCGCCGGCGGCGGACTTGACGGCGTGAACCGGCAGGACGACCGGCGCACCGAGCTCGCGTTTTGGCGGCGCGCCACGAACATGCCGGCGATCGACCCTTGCGCGCTGCTCGTGGAGCTAGCTGCCGAGCTGCCCGAGCACAAGGTGTCGCTGACGATTTCACAGGACGGGCCGGTGCTGCTTGAGGGCAGTGACGGGTTCATGCGCGAATCGAAGGAGCTGCTGCAGCGCGAGGCCAGGATACAGGCAGAGCAGGCCGGGTTGCCGATCGTGACGGAGTGGCAGTCGGTGTCGTCGCTGGTTGCGGCACTGCAGGACGGTGCGGTTGCCATCGTGCTGATTGACGAGGTGCCGATGCACAATGATCCGACCCCGCACTGGGTGATCGCGCATGCGGCAGACGATCGCTATATCTACATCCAAGACCCGTGGATTAACGCGCCCGAGGGCGAGACCTGGCTTGACGGGCACGATCTGCCGATTGCGCTTGACGAGTTTGACGCCATGGCGCGCTGGGGAGACCCCGCCTACCGGGCCATCATCGAGGTTCGTTGAGGCTGCGGCTCAGGGCTACTCGGGCTATGCCCGCGCGGAGGCGCACTGCTGCACCTTCGCTGGGGTACACCGATATCGCTGGAGTACACCGGTATAGCGGTGTACCCCGAGGTTTGCGGTGTACCCGAGGGGGTGCTGGTGCTTAGGGATGACGCCCCGAGGGTGCGGGCGCGGTGCTTAGGGCGCGGAGGCGCCGTCCGAGGGCTTTTTAAACGCGAGGATGCAGCTGGCTACGGCGAGTACGGCGAACACCACCAGGAGTGCGATGGCGATCGCCATCGTGACGTTGACATCTATTCCGAATACCCGATGCGCGAGTGACGCTGCTGCCGGTTCTTCAACGTCGACCATATCTTCAACGAATGCCGCGCACACAAAAATAGTTACCCACATCGCGGCCTGGCATCGCGCTGACCACTTTGGCAGTGCCCGAGCGCGCCGCGCATCGTCGCTGGCGAGCGTGATCGCGCTCAGCACCCAGCACACGATGATCATGATCGGGGCCACAGTGAGGAGTGCCAGTACGCCCATCCAACCCACGACCTGCGCAAAAAACAGCGCGCGGCCGTACGTGAGCATGAACGCGCCAAATAGCGGTGTGAACCACTGCAGCCAAAACATGGCTCGGCCCAGGCCCGTCGGTTCCGGGCCCTGCGGCGCTGGCTCGGGCTGGTACGGCGGGACGGGGGAGCTCGCGGTCATGATTGTTTCTCCTCCGGGCCGTGATCTGCTTGCGCGCGACGCTCAAGGAAGGCTTCGAGTTCAGCGTCTTCACGCCGTACTCGGGCCGCCCACAAAAACCAGCGGTGGGTGGCAAATGCCCAGACGACAACCACGAACAGAGTCGTGGTGAGGCGGTTGGTGCGGGCCTGCTCGCAACCGATCGCATAGGCCATACGCCCGTCGAGCTGGTCGACTTCGTCAGGGCCGAAATACTTGTATTCGGGCGGATTGATGTGTGTGTCGACCACATCTTCTGCCGCATCCGGAACTATGTAGCTGCGGTACACCTCCACCGGCGCCACGTTGATGACCGGGCGGCACGCAGCTGCGGTGGTTTTGCCCGGGGCGACGAGATTGACCGACGGGGGAGCGCTCAGCAGCAGCACCACCACCAGCACGCCGAGGCCCGCAAATAGCCGCGGAGACCACCTAAGTAGCCAGTTTTTTCGCTTTCTGGGGAGCACTGTTGCTCCGATCGTCAACGGGTCGAGATATCGGTGCCTTCACGATAGACGCCGCACCGATGCGCAGCACCGGTAGCGGCTCAATATCGAACTGGTAGCCGACCAATATCATCCCCTGCGCCGAGGCGCCGCTAGCTGGCGGCCGCCGAAGCCTCGCAATACACATCCTGTTTGCCGCACTGTTCGCACACCACCAATCGCTGCTGGCAGGTGTCTTCGGCGCAGTTTTGCAGGCGCGAGGTGGCGGCACCGCACAGCGTGCACTCGCCAATTATTTTTGCCTCTGGCCCGAGGTCAAGATGCTCACGGCCATCGAACACGGTGAGCGACCCCTCCCAGAGCCCCTCGTTGCCGTAGCGCTCGCCGTAGCGCACGATGCCGCCGTCGATCTGATACACCTCGTTGAAACCGCGATTGATCATCAGCGCCGAAAGAATTTCACAGCGCACCCCACCGGTGCAGTAGGTGATCACGGGCCGGTCTTTCATCCAGTCGTAGGCGCCCGATTCAATTTCGCGGATGAAGTCGTGGGTGGTCACCGTGTTCGGCACCACCGCGCCTCGAAACCGGCCGACTGCGGCTTCGGCGGCATTGCGCCCGTCGAAGAACACGGTGTCGGGTTTTTCGGCCACCAGCTCATGCACCTGTTCGGGGCTGAGGTGCTCGCCACCACCAACGACGCCATTTTCATCCACCACGAGCTCATCCGGCGTGCCGAACGCGACAATTTCGGGGCGCACCTTCACGCTCAGCCGCGGGAAATCGAGCGAGTGGCCGTCGGCATCCACACCAGTGCCCTCCGACCATTTCATATCGACGTTTTTAAACGCCGGATACTGCTTGAGCGCGCGCACATACCGTTTGCAGGGCACCACATCGCCTCCCACGGTGCCATTAATCCCGTGTTTTGACACCAGGATGCGTCCGCGCAGCCCCAGCCGACGGCACAGTTCCAGCTGCCACAGCTTGATCGCTTCGGGATCGGCGATGGGGGTGAACACGTAGTACAACAAAATTTTCGGGGTGGCCATGCCTCAATTTTCGCACTCTCGTAGCGGCACCCGTTTATGGTTGCTCGTATGAGCGACGCCACTATCGAACTGGCCAATGGAAACCTGCGCATCACCCGAACCGGCCCGCGGGGGCGGCTCGGCATGATCGAGCTCAATCGCCCCCGGCAACTCAATGCCCTCACCGGGGCCATGATTGACGGGCTGGCCGAGGTGGTCGCAGCCTGGCGCGCCGACACGAGTGTCGAGCAAATTGTCATTTTTGGTGCCGGTGAGCGCGGACTGTGCGCGGGTGGTGATGTGGCCGAGCTTCGTGCCGGCATCGTTGCCGACGGCCATACCGGTGGTGCCGAACGAGTGCTCGGTAGCGAATACCGTCTCGATGCCACCTGGGGCGAGCTGCCGCAACCGGTGGTGGCGGTGATGGAGGGCCACACGCTCGGCGGCGGTGTGGGGCTATCGGGGCACGCCAGCATCCGGGTGGTCACCGAACGCAGCCGGGTGGGGATGCCGGAGACAGCGATTGGGTTCAGCCCCGATGTTGGTGGCAGCTATTTGCTCGCCCGCATGCCGGGCCGGCTCGGCGAACACGCGGGCGTCACCGGCACACGATTGAACGCGGCGGATGCGATCGCCACCGGTTTTGCCGACTGGTTTATCCCATCCGATCGCATCCCGCAGCTGCTCGCCCGATTGGCAAACGAGCCCGCGGCCGAGGTGGTTGCTGATCTCGCCGAAGATCCGGGCGAGTCGCAGCTGCTGGCCGAGCGCGAGTGGATCGATGAGGTGTATTCGGCGGCGACTCTGCAAGAGGTTGTTGCGCGATTGCAGGAACACGCCCCCGAGCACCCGGTTGCGGCCGAGGCGCTCGCGGCAATTACGGCGGCGTCGCCACTGGCAGCAGCGGCGACGCTCGAACTCGTGCGCCGCAATCGTGACGCGGCGGATTTGCGGGCAGCAATCGACCTCGAATTTCGGGTTGGGGCACGGCTGATTGCCGGCCACGATTTCAGCGAGGGCGTGCGGGCGATGCTGGTCGATAAAGATCGACAGCCGAAATGGCAGCCAGCATCGCTGGATGCGGTCACCGAGCAGCAGGTGGCGACACTTTTTGCCGAGGCGGATGCACCGCGAATGGACTGGTCGCTCGGGCCGCTCGGCTTGCGCGACAGCGGTGAATAGCTGAACGGCGCTCGTTTTTGTTATTCGAGCACGATGAACCGACGGGAAATTGCGCATTAACTAACTGACCGGTCGGTGATAAATTGGTGCCGTTGCATCGACGAAGATGCATCCGTCATCCTGACACGTAACGAACAATGGAGTTCACATGGCCACGACTGCCACTAATCATGCGTCCGAACCGGTGACATCCGTCGCCGAACGCCGCCGCGTGCTCGCCGCCACGATTGTTGGTACCACCGTTGAGTGGTACGACTTTTTTATCTATGCGTTTATGGCGAGCCTCGTGTTCGGTGAGCTGTTCTTTAAACCGATGGGGGCGACCCTCGGCGAAGCCGGCCCGGTGCTTATTTCGGTTGCCTCGATCGGTCTGTCATTTCTCTTTCGGCCGCTGGGTGCCTTCCTCGCGGGACATTTCGGCGACCGCTTTGGTCGAAAGCCAGTGCTGATCACCACTCTCATCATGATGGGCGGGGCAACCGCGCTGATTGGTGTGCTGCCAACCGGCGATCTTGCGGCTTTCAGTGCCGTTTTGTTGCTGCTACTGCGGGTGCTGCAGGGTATTTCCACCGGTGGTGAGTGGGGCGGTGCCGCGCTCATGGCTGTTGAGACCGCGCCGATGGGGCAGCGCAACCGTGCCGGTGCCTGGCCACAGATGGGCGTGCCATTTGGGATGCTGATGGCAACCGGGATGCTCACGATCCTGCAGAGTGTGTTCACTCACGAGCAGTTCCTCGACTTTGGTTGGCGAATCGCCTTCCTGTTCTCGATCGTGCTGATCATTGTCGGTTATGTCGTGCGTCGCGCTGTTGAAGAATCACCCGTGTTCAAGCAGATCGCCGAGGCCAAAAAAGAACAAACCGCCCCGGTTGCCGTGCTCTTCCGCCGCTTTCCGCTGATCGTGCTGTTCGCCGCGCTCGTGTTCGCGGGTGACAACGCCGTCGGTTACATGCTCGTTGGCGGTACCGTCAGTAAATACGCCTCCGCGCCGCTGCCGCCGGATGGTAATGGCATGGTCGGGATGGAACCGAGCACGGTCAGCCTGCTGCTCAACCTCGCCGCAATATCGTGGGCCATCTTCACCTATGTGGGTGCCTATATCGCCGATAAAACCAGTGCCAAGACCGTATTTATCATCGGCTACATCCTGATGGTGCCAGCCTCGATCGCGCTATTCCCACTGGTGACCATGGGCGCCGACACCCCGATCTACTTTGTGCTCGGTACCTGCCTGCTCGGTGTGCCGCTGGGCTTCTGCTACGGTCCGCTTTCGGCCTGGTATGCCGAGGTGTTCCCGGCCTCGGTGCGGTTCTCGGGTGTTTCGATCACCTATGCCATCGGTGCCATTGTCGGTGGTGCTTTTGCGCCGCTGATCGTGACCGCGCTGTTCGAAGCCAACGAGGGCCGCTGGTACGGTCCCGCGATCTACCTCAGCGTGATGTCGCTCGTCGGTCTTGTTGGTTCGATCGCCCTGCGGAACCGGCACAACATTCCGCTCGGCGCCGATATGGAAGCCAGCGGCGTGTGGGATGAATGGAAGCCGGGCGATCCCATCCCGGCCGGTGTGAAACACGATCACTAGCCACGGTCGCAGCGGCGGGTGCGCACAGCGCCCGCCGCCTGCTGTCCCGCCAAGCCGGGCTCGTCGCAGCTCGGCCGTTCAACATGCAGCGGCCGAGCTGCGCTGCTAGTAGCTCGCGATCGCGTCAGCAACCTTCTGGCCGGTGCGCTGCGCGATGAACTCGCTGGTCAGCTGCTCGCTGGCACGGGCGAGCATGGCCACATCGGCCCCCACCAGCACGAAATCGATACCCGAATCGAGGTAGTCGTGGGCGAGTGCGGGGTTGAAGGCGTTGATGCCCACGGGCTTACCGGCAGCCTTTGCGGCCTCCATCACGCGGCGCACCTGGGCCACCACATCGGGGTGCCCTTGCTGGCCGATGAGCCCCATCGAAGCGGCCAGGTCGCTCGGGCCAATAAACACGGCGTGTACGCCCTCGACGGCAAGAATTTCGTCAACGTTTTTGACCGCTTCAGCGGTTTCGATCTGCACGGTCAGCGACACAAATTCGTCGTTGGCGCGCTCGAGATAGTTGGGGATGCGGTTCCAGCGGGCCCCGCGCGCCAGTGCCGAACCCACTCCGCGGCTTCCTGCCGGCGGATAGAGCACCGCCGAGGCTGCCGCGGCTGCCTGTTCGGCATTGTTCACCATCGGTACCAGCAGGTTGACGGCGCCGAGGTCGAGGAACTGGTTGAGGATCACCGGATCGTTTACTGGCACCCGAACCATTGGGGTAATCGGGTAGGCGGCTACGACCTGCAGCTGCGATTGCAGTGATTCGAGGGTGAGGGCCGTGTGTTCGCCGTCGATCAGCAGCCAGTCGAGGCCCGAACCAGCGGCAATTTCGGCGTTGACGAGTGATCCAGAGCACACCCACATTCCCACCAGACCGCGATCAGCAGCCGCCAGCTGCTGATGGAAGGGCTTCGCTAGTTGAATCGACATGTAATGGTCCCCATTCGTCCGTAATCGCACAGCACGGTGTCGCCTCGCTCCACCCACATCGGGCGGGTGAACGAGCCGGCAAGAATGATCTCGCCTGCCTCCAGGCGCGAGCCGTGCTGCGCGAATTTATTCGCGAGCCAGGCGACGCCGGTTGCCGGGTGGTTGAGCACCGCGGCGGCGACGCCAGACTCTTCGATCGTCTCATTTTTGTAGAGCAGCGCTGAAACCCAGCGCAGATCGATCTCATCCGGACGCATGGGGTGGCCGCCGAGCACCATCGCTCCGTAGGCGGCATTGTCCGAGATCGTGTCGACGATCGTGCGTCCCTCCAACTCGATGTGCGAGTTGAGCACTTCCAGGGCGGGGGTGACGAACTCGGTTGCCCGAATTACGTCGAAGATGCTGCAATTTGGGCCTTCGAGCGGTTCGCGCAGCACAAATGCGAGCTCTACCTCGATGCGCACATTGGTAAAACGGTCGTAGGGGATGACCGAGCCGTTTTCGTAGACGGTGTCGTCGAACATGACGCCATAGTCGGGTTCGCTGATACCGGTAGCCTGCTGCATCGCCTTGGATGTCAGTCCGATTTTGCGCCCCACCAAACGCCGACCGGCAGCCAGCTGCTGATCGCGCCAGCGGCCCTGAATCGCATATGAGTCTTCAACCGTGGCTTCCGGGTAGCGGGCGGTGATGCGCGGCATCAGCGTCCGGGTGCGTTCGGCTTCGGCTAGCTCACGCGCGATGTCATCGATCTGTTCGGGGGAGAGCATGCTCTCTATTCTGCCCCGGAAGGCGAAACCGCGTGTTGATATTCGCGCACCGCGTAGTGCGGCGTCATTTGTGCTCAAGTCGCGAAGAACACCATGAGTGGCACACGTAGGGTGGAGAGACCCGGTATTGAAATGAGGTTGGCGACGAATGTGGTTGCGTGAAGCGATAACCGAGCCGCCCAAAATGGCTCGCGCGGTCATCCTGCTCACCTGGCTGCGCGTGGGGATGTTCGCTGTCGCGGCGGTATTGCTGGCGCGCGCCATCGCCGCGCTTGTTGCTACCGAAGCAGGGGCGCTCACTACCGAAGCGGCGGTCTGGCAGCCGGATGTGACCGGTGCGCTGTGGCTGCTGGCTGCCGGCATCCCGGTGGCGGTAATTGGCGCCGCAGCCGGCGGAATCGCCGAAGCGCTACCCGGTTTTGAACAGGCCGATCTCGAACAAAACTGGCGCCGACAGCTGGTGGCTGCCGCCCAGCACGGCGCGAAGGTTCCGGCAGGCTCCGCTCACGGCAGCAAGCACCACCCGCGTGGCAGCGCGCCGTCGAGCAGTGAGGGCGCGCTCATTGATATCTCCACCGCCGGCGTTGAAAAAGCCGCTGTCTACCGCGCCACCTTCCTCGCGCCAACCCTCGCATCCTTCACCGCGCCGCTCATCGTGCTGGTGGTGTGGGGCATCACCATCGACTGGCTATCGGCGGTGCTGCTACTGGTATTCGTGGCACTCGTGCCGGTGATCATCGTCGCTGCCGGCAAACTGCTGCGCGGCTCCAACGCCGAATACCGCCGCCGCGAAGCCGCCGCCACCGCCCGCTACCTCGAAATGCTTGAGGGCATCGGCACTTTCAAAGTGCTCGGTGCCACCGACCGCATGATCGCCGCGTTCGCCGCATCCGCCCGCGAATCGATGCGCGAACTATCGCGATTGCTGGTGCGCAACCAGCGGATGATCATCGTCAACGACATCGTGTTCAGCTGGTTGATGGGCGTCACCGCGGTGGCGCTACTGCTTTGGCGGTTGCTTGACGGGGCGATCGATATTGGTGCCGCCTTCGCGGGCCTGCTGTGCATCCCGCTGCTGCAAGAACCGATCGACCGCGTCGGCCGCAGCTTTTATGTGGGGCTTGCCGGCCGCGCGCGACGCGATCAGATCGCATCCGTACTCGAACAGCCACTCAGCGACGAGCCCACGGCAGACGTGCCCGCACACGTGCTCGATAACCGAGCCGGTCGAGAACTCGAATTGCGGGATGTGTCGGTGACGGTTGACGGCGAATCGCTTTTACGCGACATCAACCTCAAGATTCCCGGCGGTGCACATATCGCCGTGGTCGGGCCATCCGGGGCAGGCAAATCAACCCTGCTGCGGGTGCTTGGCGGGCTGCAAGATCCAAGTGCCGGAACACTGCTGCTCAACGGTCACCCGGTCACCCCGACCGTGCTGCGCGACCGCTCGTCGACGGTGTCACAGCAGCCGGGGATGCTCGCCAGCACCATCGCCGACAACCTGCGCTTCGCCAAACCCGGCGCCGATACCGACGAACTGCAGCTGGCACTGCACCGCGCCGGGCTCGCCGACGAAATTGCCTACCTCCCCGACGGAATCGACACCGAGGTTGGCGACCGCGGCGAATTTCTCTCAGGCGGGCAGCGGCGGCGTATCGCCGTTGCGCGGGCGTTGCTTCGCGACCGCCCGGTGCTGCTGCTCGATGAGCCCACTGCCGACCTCGACCGCGTCACCGAAGCGCGCGTGCGCACGAGCCTCGCAGCCGCATCGGTGGGACGCACCGTGGTCACCGTCGCCCACCGGCTCGACACAATCATGGAGGCAAACTGGGTGATCGTGCTCGAAAACGGTGCCATTACCGCGCAAGGAACCCCCGCCGAACTGCTCGAACACAGCGAGTATTTCGCGACCGCGCTCGCGGCATCGCAGCAGCCGAACAAAACCGGTGTGGCCGCATCCGACAAGGTGGTTGAATGATGACCGCCAAAAAACATGAGGGTACCTGGCCACAGGTGCGCTGGCTGCTGCAATTTGCCGGCGCCGCCACGCGCCAGCTCGCCGGCTCAATTGCCGCACGAATCATCGGTCAGCTGCTGGCGGTATCGCTACTTGCGGTGCCGGCCAGGAAGCTCGGCGAAATCTGGGTGAGCGGCACCGAGCTTGCCGCCGGCGAACTGCTGCCCGTGGTGGTGACAGTGGCGCTGCTGGCGATCGTGAAAGCCGTCGCGCGCTATGTTGAACAGCTGCTCGGGCATCTTGCCGCGTTTTCACTCATGGCCGAGGTGCGGGTGTGGCTGCTGCGGCGGCTCGTGCCGCAAGCGCCGGCCATCACCGACGGCCAGGGGGCGGCGCGCATCCAAACAACCGCGATCCGAGACGTCGACCGCGTGGAGGTGTTTTTCGCCCACACGATCGCCCCGGCGGTTTCGCTCGTGGTGGTGCCGCTGGCGGTGACTATTGCCGCGGGCGTTTTGAGCGGGCCGCTGCCGGCGCTGGCCGTGGCCGTGGTGATGCTTGCGGGGGCAGGCATCCCGTTTTTGGCGCGCACCCGCGGTGCGGATGCGCGACGCACGGCACAGCTGCGGGCAGACACCGCCCAGCACATCGCCGACACACTGCGATTGCAAGAAGAGGTGCGCGCATATGCTGCCGCCGATTGGCGTGCCGACCAGCTTGCCCACATTGACGAACAGCTTGCTGACCAGCTGCGCACCGGTGGCCGCCGCACCGGCATCCGCAATGCGGCAACCTCGCTGCGGGTGTGGCTCGGTGCCACGCTGGTGGCGCTGGCCTGCATCCCGACGCTCGTCGCCGACCGCGCCAACCTTCCCGGTGTGCTCGTCACCGTTTCGTTCGTGTTCGGCACCGTCGGAGTGTTTGACACGGTTGAACGGTTGGCAACTTCGCTGCCGGCGGGGCTTGCCGCCACCCGCCGCATCCGCGAACTCGCCGGTGGCGAGCCCACCGTTATCGAGCCCCAAAAACTCACCCCGGTCGAGCCCGCCGGGAACTGCCCGCGAGTTGAACTGCGAGATGTGCATTTCAACTATCCGGGCCGGGATGCGGGAGCACTGCGGGGCGTATCGCTGCAGCTGCCGGCCGGCAGTTCGATCGCGCTCGTTGGCTCGACCGGATCGGGCAAATCGACGATTGGGCGGCTCGTGCAGCGTCACTACGACGTTGACCGCGGCGAGGTGCTCATCGACGGGCACCCGGTGGCGGCGCTCGGATCGGATGCGGTGGCTGCGCGGGTTGCGGTGGCCGACCAGCAGGGGTTCGTGGTGGACGGTACCGTCGCCGACAATTTGCGCGTGGCGGATGCGACGGCAAGCGACGAGCAACTCAGCTGGGCCTGCGAGATGGCCGAGTTTGAGCTGCCGCTCGACACGCCGGTGGGGCGGCGCGGCAGCCGCATAAGTGGCGGGCAGCGGCAGCGGCTCGTGCTGGCGCGCACACTGCTGCGGGCACGCAATGCGCCCGGCGGGCTACAGCAGGCGGTGCTGGTGCTGGATGAGGCCACGAGCCACCAAGACCCGCTCACCCAACAGCGGATGCTTGAACGCCTGGATGGCCTCGGGGTCACCACGCTCGTAATTGCGCACCGGCTCGAAACGCTGCGCAATGTGAACCGTATCTACGTGCTCGAGCGGGGAACCATTGTGGAGTCTGGCCAATATGCTGAGCTGGTGGCCGCGAACGGCCGCTTCGCCCAGCTGCTGGCGGCGACAACCGCGATCACCGACCGGTAGCGCCGCGGGGGAGCGAGCCTCACAGCTGCGGATGCGCAAGAATGACCTGTATGACCAATGCACTGCTGATTGTCGACGTCCAAAATGATTTCACCGAGGGTGGCGCCCTTGCCTGCCCGGGTGGTGCTCGAGTGGCGGGCGAAATCAGTGAATACCTGGCAGCGTGCGGCGCCGAATATTCGGTGATTGCCGCATCCCGCGACTGGCACGATGCCGATAACGACAATGGCGGTCATTTCTCGGCCTCGCCCGATTTCGTTGACACCTGGCCGGTGCACTGCGTCGCCGACACCCCGGGATCCGAGTACCACCCCGACCTCAACACCGAACCCATCGGTCTGCACATTCGCAAGGGCATGGGGCGTCCCGACTATTCGGCTTTCCAGGGCGTTACCGAAACCGGGCAGCTACTCGCGGATGCACTGCGGGATGCGGGCGTCACCCACCTGGATGTGGTGGGTATCGCCACCGATCACTGTGTGCGGGCTTCGGCACTCGACGCGAAGCGGGCCGGTTTTTCGGCGCGCGTGATCGTGCCGCTCACTGCGGCCGTCAACCCTGAAACCGCAGCGCAAGCGCTCGACGAGCTGCGCGCAGCCGGTGTTGACGTGGCCCTCGACTAGCTGCAGCCGTCGCTACTTGCCGGGCTCAAACTTGACTGCTGCGAGCGTTGCGGATAATTTTCCGCGCCATGAGTAGCAACGAAGTTGTGAACGCGAGAAGACCGCTGCAGGCAATCACCCATGCATAAATATCGGGTGCGACGTTGCCGTGGCCAACCGCACCTGAGATAGCGGTGGTGAGAGCAGCCAGTATCGTGCCCAATAGGGTGAAAATACCGCTGACCTGAACGAGGCGGGAATAAGCCCTTCCCGTTTTGGCGTGGTCAATATATTGCTGCAGGATGGGTCCTTGCGAAGCTCCGAAGACCCCGACCGTAATTCCTGTGAGTAGCATAACTAGCGTCAAGGTCAGCGTATTCGGGCCTAGGGAAAAAAGGACATAAAGCCCACCGCACACCAGTAAAGAGGTGTTCAAGACCGATGTGGCGCCGTGTCTATGCACGAGACGCGCACAGACTACCGCCCCAATAAGGCTGCCGACAGCGAAGGCTCCGGTCACTAGGCCAAATTGTGCAATCTCAATTGAACGTGTTCTCAGAACATACAGTGGCAGGGCCTGGCTTGTTGCTCCCGCTAGCAGACCATAGATGGACGCAAGCATGAAGAGCAATTTGACTGCATCATGCTGCGAGGCCAAGTCGAGTCGGTGCGATGAGCGAGAAGTCTGGGAATTAACGTGAAGTGAACTCGCGCGATGATGGTAATGCGGGAAATCCTTCCGAAGGAATCGCAGCGTTACCAGAATCGTTGAGATCTCAAGCACGCTGGCGCTGACCAGTACTCCGACTGCACCAGCGTGCTCAAATATCAGTGGCACCATCGCAGCCGCGATGATCCCCATACTGGATAAGGCAAACATCGACCAGGATGCAACTTCTGGACGGCTTCCTGCCGGGGTGAACGCCTGGGTGAACGCAGCGCGGGTGGCGTTGAAGAACTGCCCAATAGAGAAGCTCACAAAGATGGAAACCACCATGAAGCCACTAATGACTGCGACGTTGAGTGGCCAAATGAGTAATGAGAGAGTGAGAGCGATGAGAGAGATCGCTTTAATAATCGCTGAAATGACCAGCGTGTGATCTTTCCTGCCGAAATCGGCTCGGCGGCCGGCAGGGCCCTGAATAATAATCCGGGGCGCTGTCGAGGCAGCGGCGGCTGCAGCGATCGCCCACGAGGCGGTGGCGCCCGGAACCATGACTGTGATGTAGAGGCGTGCGACACTTTCAAGCAAGAACGAAGCCCCCGCACTACTTGCTTGAGCCAGTATGAGAAGAACGGCCCCTGCTACAGGGTGTCGCTCTTGCCCTTCTCTGGACGAATTCATCATTGAAAAACTACATGCTCATGAGCAGTGTTAGGCGACCCTGGTGCGCATGGGATGGAGACGGATGTGCGTGGGTCGGGAGCTTGAAACGCAATCCTGAGGAAATGGAGCGGGATGATGTCGTCATTGAGGCGGTAAATTTGCTGAGCTTTTGATTCGCTGATGGCTGGAGTCATTCGACATCTGAAGCCAAGCTGTGTGGCGTCGAGGACAATATTTTGGCAAATATTCCCGGCCGCTATTAATGCGGATGCAAATGCCAGATCAGCGGAGGTTGTTAAGTCGGCCATTGTGTAAACTTCGGAGTCGAAGCAGATTAGCAGGGCTAGGCCGGAACCATTCCCCCATGACTGTCCTTGAATTATGTCTGAAAATTCACGCACGTTACCATGCGTGTCTCTAAGGTGTCGGGGTTGGTGGAATAGTGTATAGGTGGAATCTTTCCAGCCTTCGACATTGGTGAGGCCGACGGAGATGCAGATTCCAGGGTGAGGCGTTATGTATTCGTAAATGGATGATAAGAGTGTGCGGAATTTTCCCTGCGGGATAATTTGCTCGGAGGGGACTGTTAAGCTGCGGCGACCTAGGGCACGTGTCGCGTCAAAACCGCTCACGATCGAACTTGATGGAGGGTTGTGTAGAGGAATTGGGTACTGGTCATTATCTATTTTGCTTAGAAATGAAAACGGTAGTTCCCAGTTGTATTTCTGCCAGAGGCTGGGCACGTTCGGTACTAGCGTGCCTGAGAAACTTGCCTGCATTTATCCTCCTCGAAGCTCTGCAGTTATTAGCCGGGGCAATGATTGTTCGGCTACTCCAAGGGTTGTGCCGAAGTTAAGTTTGACATTGATACTGCTGGAGTATTGCCAGTTGCAGTAGGCGGCGAATGTCGCGAGCTGTGCGTCTATATGGCCTATATCTATCAATATTGCTCGAAAGCTCCGTGGATCCCGGTATCTATACATCGCTCGCTGTACGGCAGAGCAGATGTGTAAAGTTGCTCTCCATGGGTGAGGGCTGGCTGAGCTTGTGTCCATTTGCTCTTGCTCAACTTGGTCAGTGCAGAATTTGTCTAGAGTGTTAGCTTTAACGTTGAAGTGATAAAACCCACGCTGAAAGCTCGATGACTGGTGGACTTGTATGAATAATTCAGAGGGATGTCTCGAGCCCCCAGATGGTACCGCTTTCCCGATCAGTTCCTGCTGCCAGTACTGTGTCGTCGGGTCTGTGAATGGGTGCTGGTGTCGCATTTCTCCAAATGCTGCGCCAAGGATATAAGCAAATCGGTAGGTGGGGTCATTGCGTAACTCGTTAATGCCTAAATCAGAGACATGCGGGATAGTGTATGTCTGCTGAATGAGGTCTGGTGGAAACACTTGGTACGGCGAGGGGGCCTGTTCGGTTTCCAGGTAATGGCGCATCAAGTCTGCATCATTCCGACGCGCTTTGGCTCCGGATGACATGTCGAGAAAAGGGTGATCTTTAGTAAGTCTATAGTATTCGCTTAGAGCTTCGTGAATTTGGTCTTGGTGTGTATGTTTTCTGGCTCATCCCAGTCGAGGGTGTAGACGGGGTCTGAACCCGCCGGTCTCGAGCAGGCTCCTGGCGATGTAGTTGGAGAGGTTGCGGAACCCAAGAGCACTGCCGCGGAGGTGTTCGAGGCGGCCGTTGATCGCCTCGGTCGGACCGTTGGACGTGCCGGGGCGGTCGAAGTAGGCGAGCACGTCGTCGGCGCGCTTCCTCAGCGTCCGGCCGAGTGTGGTGAGTTCGACCAGCGCCCTCGGGACACCGCTGCTGATCGAGGCAATCAGGTTGGCCATGAGCTCGCGGCCGTGGTGGCGGTCTTCGTGGCGGTAGGCGGCGATCATCCGCTGGTAGATCCCCCAGGTCGCCTCGACCTCGACATGCTCCTCGGCCCCGAACAACGTGCGGAGTCGAGCGGCCTGCTTGTCGGTCAGCAGCTCGGCGCCGGTGTGCAGGGTCCGCCGCGCGGCATACAGCGGGTCGCCCTTCATCCCGCGGTGGCCGTGGATGGCCTGCTGCACCCGGCGCCGGCACCGGTCGAGCGCGTCCCCGGCGAGGCGGACGACGTGGAACGGATCCATGACCGCCACCGCGTCGGGGAGCTCCTCGGCGGCGGCGGTCTTGAAGCCGGTGAACCCGTCCATCGCGACGACCTCGATCCCGTCGCGCCAGGTGTCGGGTCGGGCGGCGAGCCAGGTCTTGAAGGCCTCCTTCGAGCGACCCTCGACCATGTCCAGCAGCCTGGCGGGGCCAGTCTTGTCGCGGATCGGGGTCAGGTCGATGATCACGGTGACGTACCTGTCGCCGCGCCTGGTGTGCCTCCAGACGTGCTCATCGACGCCGATGACCCTCACGCCGTCGAAGCGGGCCGGGTCGTCGATGAGAACACGTCGGCCTTCAGCAAGCACGGCGTCGTTGGCGGTGTCCCAGGCGACGTCGAGTCCCTCGGCGATCCGGGTGACGGTGAGGTGCTGCACGACCAGCGCTTCGAGCGCCCACCGCAGCCCACGGCGCGAGAGCTTCGACCGCGGCTCGGCCGCACGGGTGGTGTCTTGGCGCCACACGTGCCCGCAGCCGGTGCAGCGGTAGCGACGCACCGCGACCTCCAACACCGTCGGTCGCCACCCCAGCGGCTCGTGCGCGAGCCGACGGATCACGGTGTCCCGAGCAGCGCCTTCGGCGCCGCAGCGTCGACACCACTCGTCCGGGGTCAGGACTCTGCAGGCGAGCACCGCGCGGTCGGGCTCGAGGCGCTGGCCGGTCACGACGAGGTCGAGTTCGTCGAGTCGGCAGAACGTTGTCAGGTCCGGGCGAGCGAAGCGGGCCCGAGCGGTAGCGACAGGCAACGACGTCAGACCTCCGGATGTCAGGCGTGGAACGTCATCTTCCGAAGACCTCGACCACGATCTAGCCACCGTCGCGCCGGAGTCGCTTCGATCAACGAGTACACCTCATCAGAAGCCCGTTGCCAAGGCCTTGCTCCGTTGTGAGCGACGACGTCGTGGGGATGGGGATCTCAGTCAGTGTAGGGCGCCGAGCTCGACGAGAAGAACGCCGGCGATGATGAGTGCGATGCCGCCCATCATGAGCGCGGTGAGCGGCTCCTTGAAGAGGGCTTTGGACGCGACGGCCGTTAGGGCAACTCCGGACGCTGCCCAGATGCCGTAAGCGACACCGAGGCCCAGGCCCTCATTAAGGGCGAGGGTGAGAAACGCGAAGGCCAGGAGGTAGCCGCCGGCGACGGCGGCGTAGTAGGCGCGGACGCCAGTAGCTGCCATGCGCAGCGAGAGGGCAGCGCTGACCTCGGCAATGATGGCTCCGAGGAGGAACAGGTAAGCCATCAGGCGGCTTCTTCGAGGTTCTTGACCGCGTGCTGGGAGCCGAGTTCGACGGTGAGGACGCCGGCAATGATGAGGACGATGCCGACGCCCATGAGTGCGGTGAGGGTTTCATCGAAGATCAGCGACGACATCACGGCGGTGGTGGCGACACCGAGGGCGCCCCAAATGCCGTAGGCGACGCCCAGCGCCATGCCCTGACGCAGAACGAGGGCGAGGAGAATGAACGAGGCGATGTAGCCAGCCGCGACGAGCACGTACAGTCCGGGTCGATCGAGTGCTCCCTTCAGCGACAGCGAACCGGTGACCTCGCTGAGGATGGCCCCCGCGAGCAGTAGCCACTTGGTCATGAGTTCTCCTGGATGAGGTGGTGTGCGAGTGCTCGAATGGCGTCGGTGTCCTCGTCGGATAGGGCGATGCCGTTGCCGGCGGTGTTGAGCCAGATGCCGTCGGCCAAGAGTCGGACGCCGTGGAGGCGGGCCTGCTGGTCGGCCGGAAGGGTCTCGGGGACGTCGACCCAGGCCCCCATGCGGCTGTTCCATCGCTCGGTGAGCGGCTCGCGCAGGCGGGGGTCGGTGAACATGACCAGGTCGCCGTAGTCGAACGGCCCGTCGCAAGCCCAGTCAACGTAGGCGGCGAGGCGTTCGCTGATCGTGGGTACGTTTGGGTTGGTGGTAGCCAGGCGGGCGGCCAGATCCCGCTCGTAGCCGTCGAGGAGGTGGTCGATGACGGCGGTCATCAGTGCTTCCTTGGTTGGGAAGTGGTACATCAGGCCAGCCTTAGTGATTCCTGCAGCGCGAGCTGCGGACACCAGGGAGACAGAGGCGCCAGTGCGGGCCCACGCAAGAGTGCTGGCGAGAACGCCGCCTCGCGCCGACGGTCGGTGGGCAGGTGCACTAGTACTCATATCGACAACTCTACCTACCGGTAGGGTAAGTAACAAACTCATGGTGAGCTGGGCCTCCCGAGCTGAGCGTCAGCATGCTAAGAGCGTGACCGCCCGGCACCTACGACGCCCCGGCCAAGGCGATCAACGGATGACTCGAACACCTCTGTGACTTCCGCGCGTGGGTTCCGAAACCTCATCAACTATCGCTAGGCCACTACTCAAAGCCGGCGACTTCCAGACCGCGACTACACCCTCGATTGGGATGAGCCTGTTTTCTCTTGAGTGCGTCCCATTGCAGTGCGGCCTGTTCTCCTTCAGTTATATCCGGAGGTGAACTCGTTGATGAGTATACTTTTATGGTGTTGCCATCATAGGTGCTAAAAGTCATTATGACGTTTCAAGAGGCAGGTTAGTTCTTTAAGTTACCTCGTTAACGGGTGGTTACTTGTTGATTGTGTTGATGATAAGTCGTTCGGGCTTAGGGGGTTGTGGCAGGTGTTGAGGTATGTCGATAAGATTGCACGTTGATTCCTGCAGAAGTGCAATGTGAACGTTAGTCATTGATCTCTCCTTTGAGGTGTGCTGTCCATTTGGAATAGCGTGCTTAATCAATTGATTGAGCACGTTTAAAGTTACAGAATGGCGTCCTGGGTGGCAAGGGGAAGGGGGGGATCTCCCAGACGGTTTACAGGATTCGTCCAAGCGGCTCTATATGGGTGTTTCCGGGCGCGATTGTGACGAGCGTTTGGGGTGAGAGTAGCGGGCAGGCGTCGCAGCTACGCCAGCAGC
This sequence comes from Gulosibacter sp. GYB002, assembly GCF_036577665.1. Lineage (NCBI taxonomy): Bacteria > Bacillati > Actinomycetota > Actinomycetes > Micrococcales > Microbacteriaceae > Gulosibacter > Gulosibacter sp. GYB002. Next base: position 125,437 of record NZ_JARBDD010000016.1, read on the forward strand.
TGATGCTGGGCGAGTTCGCGGTATAGCGGCGTCGACTCAACGAGCTCCTCGTGCGTGCCGCGGCCGACTACGCGGCCGTGCTCGAGCACCACGATCTCGTCGGCGTCGATCACGGTCGACAGCCGGTGCGCAATCATCACCATCGTGCGGCCCTGGGCGGCGCGATCAAGTGCATCCCGCATCAGCGCCTCATTGCGGCCGTCAAGCGCCGAGGTCGACTCATCCAGCAGCAGAATCGGGGGAGCGGCCAGCAGTGTGCGCGCAATGGCGAGCCGCTGCCGTTCACCACCCGAAAGCCGCACGCCCGCCTCGCCAACGGCGGCGTCGAGGCCCTCGGGCGAGCGATCGAGCACCTCACCCAGGTTCACCGACCGCAGCGCCGCGGCGCACTCGTCATCGGATGCATCCGGCCGGCCCAGCAGCAGATTGTCACGCAGCGTGCCCGCGAGCGTGGGCGAGTTCTGCTGCACATAACCCAGCTGCGCGCGCAAATCGGCGCGGTCAAGCGAACGCAGATCGGCGCCACCGAGGCGGATCGCCCCCGAGGTGGGGTCATAGAACCGTTCGATTAGCGCGAGCATGGTCGACTTACCGGCACCCGAAGGGCCAACCAGCGCGGTCTTAGTGCCGCGCGGCACCGTAAACGACACCCCGTCAAGCACGAGCGGTGAATCGACCGGGGTCGACTCATCAATTTCAAGCAGCACTTCGCTCGCGCTGCGTGCCCGGCGGCCCGTCTGGCTCACATAGCGATCAAAACGACCGGATGCATCCGCCCGCGCCCGCGCGGCCCGCACCACCCGCTCGGGGTAGCGGAACGACACCTCCGCAAACTCCAGTGCCGGTGCATCCGGTGCCGCATCGGCATTCGCCGGTCCGACAACTGTGAGGCGCGGCTGGAACGCATCATCTGCCGCATCCTCATCGGGCAGCTTCGTAATTTCTTCGATGCGGCCCAGGGCCCCCAGCGCTGAAGCGATCGCCGAGATCGCACCGAAAAACAGCCCCATCGGTACCACCATCATGAACAGGAACATGATGAAGGTAACCAGGCCCGACACCGCCAAATCACCGGCGGCAACCCGCACCCCGCCGATGCCGAGTACCAGCACCAGCGAAAGCTGCAGTGCCAGCGTCGAAACCGGCACCATCACCGCCGAAATCGCCGCAATATCCAGGCCGCGACGGTACGCCTGTTCAGTATCAGCCTCGACGCGCCGCTGTTCGCGCTCGATCGCGCCCGAAGCGCGCAGCGTGCGCATCGCCGAAATGGCGCGCTCGGTGGCGGCAGTCAAATCGCCCACCTTCTGCTGTGCCGCAGCCGACGCCCGCATCACCTGGCGAGAAAGCAGCAGCACCACCACCAGCGAAACCACAACGCAGCTAAACGTCACGAGGAACAGCACCCAGTCGAGCAGCAGCATCGCAATAATTGCGCCGATAAAGGTGATTGCGCCACCGACCGCCTCGATGAGTCCCTGCGTCAACACCGCCCGCAGCATCGTGGTGTCGCTACCGACGCGCGACACCAGATCGCCCGTGCGGCGCGCATCAAACTCGGCGATCGGTAGGCGCATGATTTTTGCGATCAGCGTTCGCCGCGCGCCCAGCACGATGCGCTCACCGGTGCGCTGCAACAAAAAATGCTGCAGACCGCTCAACCCGGCGTCAACAACCACCACGGCCACGAGCACCCAAACAATCCAACCGCTGAGCTGCCCAGCCTCAACCTGCTGGATGAGCATCCCCATCAGCACCGGCTGCGCCAGCGAAAACAAACTGCCGATAATCGAAATCGCGATGATCACGGCCATCATGCCGCGGTCGGCAAAAAGATACGGCCACAACTGCCGCAGTGAGGCGCGCGGGGTGCCGTCCGGGTTGCGGTCGCGTCGACGCCGACCCGATTTGCGTGGCGGCTCACTGCCGGCATGGTGTGCCGAGCCGGCAGAACCAGCGGGCTCGGCGGCAAAATTTTCGGGTACAGCGTCGGATGCAGTCACCCTGCCATTCTCGCCCATGCGAGCAGTCGTTGCACTCGGCGGTACGGGATGCGGGCGCCACGGCCTGGCGGGGAATGCGGGCTGGCGGGGAACAAAAAGTGCCCGCCGACCCAAAAACGGGTCGACGGGCAACCAAGACTCAGCGAGGCGCTAGCTCCAGAGCACCGCGATGCAGATATTGAGCAGTGCGAGCCCACCGACGAGCCAGAGCGCCCACTTCGGCGCGCGCTGCTCGGGCTTGTTACGGAAAGCGAGCAGCAGCACAAAAATCGCCACCAGCACGAGCAGCTTGATGCCGATCTTCATGTGGTTCACCATGCCAAGCTCAGCGCTCATCTCGGTGATCCCAACCAGCAGCACGCCCGAAACCAGCATCAGACCGGCACCGTGCAGCATGCCCGGCAGCATCCGGCCCTCGCCGCGAACGATGTCTTTAATCTGCGAGAACCACACCCCAAACAGTGCGGCGAGACCAACAAAGTGCAGAACGAGCAAGATGCCCTTGAGAATCAACATGCTCGAATTCTATCCAATGCGGGTGTCGGGCTAGCCGTCGAGCAGGTGACCCATCCGCTCGGCCTTCACCCGCAGATACTCGTCATTGACCTCGTTCCGGCCAACCTCGAGCGCAACCCGCTCGCTGACGGTGATGCCATGCTCATCCAAATACTTCGTTTTTTCGGGATTGTTTGTTAGCAGCCGCACCTTGCGGACCCCGAGCTCCATCAGCATCCCCGCAGCCGCGCCATACTCGCGCGCATCAGCGGGCAAACCCAACTCGAGGTTCGCATCCACGGTGTCGAAGCCGTCTTCCTGCAGCCGGTAGGCGCGCAGCTTATTCAGCAGCCCGATACCGCGGCCCTCCTGACCGCGCAGATACAGCACCGCACCGCCATGCTGCTGCACGAGCGCCAGCGCCGCGTGCAGCTGCGGTCCGCACTCGCACTTTTGCGAACCGAATGCCTCACCGGTGAGACACTCCGAGTGCACCCGCACGAGCATCCCATCGTGAGGTTCGCCCACGCACCAAGCCATGTGCAGCTCGCCGGTGGCGAGATCGCTATAGGCACGCACCTCGAACATCCCCAGCTCGGTGGGGATATTTGTGGCCACTTCAAATCGAACGCGTTCCGCAGGTGACACGATCAGCCACCTAACGGCGCGTGGTCAGCGCGACCACGCCACGGGCCCGGTAGCCGATACCCCAGGCCAGCACCCGCCACATCGCCTCAAAAATAATCGATGACGACATTTTGGATGCACCCAGCTCGCGTTCCCGGAAAGTGATCGGCACCTCCACCACGCGGTAGCCGAGCCGTTCAAACATCCAGGCCATTTCGATCTGGAAACAGTAGCCGGCCGAACCGACACCGCCCAGATCAACCTCGCGCAGCGCCGCAGCGCGATAGCCGCGGTAGCCGGCGGTGATGTCGCGGATTTTTGACCGCAACAGCACCCCCGCATAGATGGATGCGCCGCGCGAGAGCAGCTGGCGCGACAGCGGCCAATTTTCGGTGTCGCCACCGCGCACATAGCGCGAACCGATCACCAGATCGGCACCGCCATCCAGCTCTTCGATCATGGCCGGCAAACGCTCGGCAGGATGCGAACCATCGGCATCAAACTCAAACAGATACGCATAGCCGCGCTCATGACCGATCTCAAAACCCTGCAAATAGGCCGAAGCCAGCCCCAGCTTGCCGGTGCGGTGCAGCACCGTGATGCGGTCATCCTGTGCCGCCAGCTCATCAGCCAGTGCACCGGTACCATCGGGCGAACCATCGTCAACCACCAGCACGTCCACGCGCTCACTCTGTGCCAGCACCCGGCGCAGAATAGTTTCGAGGTTTTCCCGCTCGTTATAGGTGGGAATCACCACGAGCGTGTCGCGGCTGATCGGCGCTGCGTGGCGCCCGGTAGTGGAATTGGACATCGTTTCCTTGATTTTGGGGACAGTTCGTTAGTGCGACGACTTCGGGAAGCCGATGCGCTCATGCACGAGTTCAAGCGTTTTATTAGCTCGCTCGGCAGCGCGGTCGGCGCCATCGCGCAGCAGCCGCAGCAGCTCACCGCGGTCGTCGAGCAGCTCGGCCGTGCGGGTGCGGATCGGGTCAAAAGTTGCTTCCACAACCTCGGCAAGCCCCTTCTTCAGGTCACCGTAGCCGCGACCCGCATACTCGGCCGCCACATCATCGACCTCGCGGCCAGCAAGCACCGCGTAAATCGTCAGCAGGTTCGACACCCCGGGCTTTGCCTCGCGGTCGAAACGAATTTCGCCGTCGGTATCGGTGACCGCGCGCATAATTTTTTTGCGGGTCACCTTCGGGTCGTCAAGGATGCGCAACAGCCCCGCATCCGAATCTGCCGACTTCGACATCTTCGAGGTCGGGTCTTGCAGATCGTAAACCTTTGCGTTTGCCTTCGGGATGAATCCCTCGGGAATCGTGAACGTCTCACCAAAACGCGAGTTGAAACGCTCGGCAAGATTGCGGGTGAGCTCGATGTGCTGGCGCTGGTCTTCGCCCACCGGCACCTGCTCGGCCTGGAAGAGCAAAATATCGGCCGCCATCAGCACCGGGTAGGTGAACAGCCCCACGGTCGTTGAATCCGATCCGAAGCGCTGCGATTTGTCTTTGAACTGGGTCATCCGGCTTGCCTCGCCGAACCCGGTGATCGTGCCGAGAATCCATCCCAGCTGCGCGTGCGCGGGCACATCCGATTGCACATACAGCGTCGACTTTTCAGGGTCGATGCCGGCGGCAATGTACTGGGCCGCGGTCGCGAGCGTGCGCTCACGCAGCTGCTCGGGGACAAATTTTGAGGTGATCGCGTGCTGGTTCACCACGCAGTACACCGCATCCGCGTCATCCTGCATCTTCACCCAGTTGGTTAGCGCGCCCACATAGTTGCCGAGGTGGAGCGAATCGCTCGACGGCTGCATGCCCGAAAACAGAACTGGTTTGGTCATAGGTGACGACTTTCTCGTGATGACTCTCGAGTGTGGGTAATCTCACCCATACTAGTTCGCGCACGTTACGAGCGCCGACTTCTGCCGGCCCGGCAGCTCCCAGAGGTTCATACAATGGTGCGCATGACCAAAATTCGTGTGGCTTCGGTGAATGTGAACGGTATCCGTGCCGCAGCTCGTAAGGGGATGCTCGAATGGCTTCCCGAGCGGGGTGTGGATGTGCTGGCGCTACAGGAGGTGCGCGCATCCCACGCCCAGCTCGAAACCGCGCTGGGCATCGAAGCCGTCGACGACGGGATTTTCCGAGCCGCCGACGGAACCCAGTGGCACATCGCCCTCGACGAGTGTTCGGCGAAGGGGCGCGCCGGAGTTGCCGTGCTCAGCCGCATCCCGTTCGCTGAGGTGCGCACCGGCATCGGACCCGACGACTTTGACGCCACCGGCCGGTGGATTGAAACCGACCTGCGAGTGGGCGACGCCGAGCTCACCGTGATCAGCTGCTATGTGCACTCGGGCGAGGCCGAAACCCCCAAGCAGGAAGAAAAGTGGCGCTTTCTCGACGCTATGGCCGAGCGTATGGGCCAGCTGCGCGCCGAACGCGAACTGGTGCTGGTGGTGGGCGACTTCAATGTCGGCCACACCGAACGCGACATTAAAAACTGGAAGGGCAACGTCAAACGGGCTGGCTTCCTTCCCCGAGAACGCGGCTATTTTGACCGGATGTTTGGCGAACTCGCCGCACCGATCGACGCGGTTGACGGATCGGGTGGCGAGGGCCTCGGCTGGGTGGACGTGGGGCGCGCCGCCGCGGGCGATGTTGACGGGCCCTACACCTGGTGGTCGTGGCGAGGCAAAGCCTTCGACAACGACACCGGCTGGCGCATCGACTACCACGCCGCCACCCCGGCGCTGGCCGAGCGTGCATCCAACTACGCGGTCGATCGCGCCGCCGCCTACGACCAGCGCTGGAGCGACCACGCGCCGGTGTTGGCCGACTATCAGCTGTAACAACCGCTGCGGCCCGGTGCCTTCAAAGCCCGGGCCGCAGTGATGTTTGTGCGGGGTTATGGCCGCTCGGCGTTTGATTTGTCGGTGTTCGCTTCGGTGTCGCCTGCTTCGGCGGCGCGATAACCGAGCGCCTCGAGCTCAATCTCTCGCTCTTCACGGTCGAGCGCATGCTGCCGGGCCACAATCTGCTCGTATTGGCGGCGTAGCTTCCGTCGCCGCCAGCGCGGTGTGGTGCTGAGCTCATGCTTCACCTGGATGCTCTGGGTCGCCAGCCGCTCACGAAGAGCCTGGCGCTCAGTGGCGCGAGTGATTTTCTCGGCTTCCTCCACCGTGACCAGTCGCGGCGAAACCGCATTGTCATCCATCGTCACCTTCACCCAGGACGCCGTGATCAGCAGCACCATGCAGGCGAAATTAAAGAAAATCAGCACACCCAGCAGCGCCGCGAATGTTGCTAGAAGCGGGTTCGACGACGCCCCACCGATCAGCATCGAACCGGCCTGCTTCAACAGCTGCAGCAGCACCGCGCCGATGAAAGCACCCTGCCAGAGAATCGGTGCCGGAACGCGCAACCGGCACATCACCTGCAGCACCATCGCCACGATGACCGCATCGAACGCGATACCGATGAGCAGCGAGAGCACACGCACAATGACCCCGATCGCAGCCCCCACATCCAGCTGCAGCACCTCGCGGAACAGCCAGGTGGTGAGGTCAGAACTCGCGGCGGTAAGCACAGCCGAAACCGCGATCATCAGCCCGAAACCGAGCATGAGCAGCAGGTCAATCAGCTTCGTCACCACGAAGTTCGTTTTCGGCTGCGCGGGAAGCTCAAATACGGCGCGGATCGACATGCGGGCACCGTTGAGGAAGTTCATTGCCGTCCAAAGCCCCGAAAGGAGGGCGATCACACCGGCAACAGTGAACGAAGCACTCAAACCGGTGAGCGCATCCGCACTCACCACGCCGTCTTCACCGATGAGCCCCGGAATTGAGTCGGCCAGCGACTCGATAATGGCCTCGGTGAGATCGGGACGATTCGCCAGCACGATACCGGCAACCGAAAAAAACACCAGGATGCCCGCAAAGAACGAGAACAGCGCGGCATAGGCCATACCTCCCGCCAGCAGCGCGCCTTGCGAATCAGTCCAATGTTTCAGGGTGCGCAGCGGGCGCGATGCCTGTAACCAGCCGGCGAACGCCTGCATCCGCTGGATGAATGTCGTGTCGTCAGCAACTTTCGGGAACGCCGGAAAAATAGGCGTGCGAGGTTTGCGATGCGTGCGGTTATCTGTCGAATTCTGTTCGGCCACTCAGACAGGTTAGGCGACGGAGTCAATAGGCTGGTGTAAATAGCATCCCGTCATCGGAAGGGAAACAAAAATGCAACTCAATGGTTATGGAGTGGGAACCCGCACCGCAATCGGCACCGTCGTTCGGATGCCCGACCCGCTTCCGATTCCCAGCGAAGCACCCTTCACCGGAAACGCCGATGAAGAGCAGCAGCGCGTGCGCGACGCTGCGACCCGAGTGCGGGATGCGCTCACCGAACGCGCGGCAACCGCGGCCGGCTCGATGCGGGAGGTGCTCGAAGCGCAGGCAATGATGGCGGTCGACCCGTCAGTACTGCAGCTGGTCGACCGGACGATTGCCGCTGGGCGCAGTGGCGAGCGCGGTGTGTACGAAGCGTTCGCGCAGTATGCCGAGGTGCTGCGCGGAATGGGTGGCTACATGGCAGAACGCGCAACCGACCTACACGACGTGTCGCAGCGCATCCGAGCCGACCTTGCCGGTGTGTCGGTGCCCGAAGTACCGCACCGTGAAGAACCGTTCGTGCTGGTGGCGATTGACCTCGCACCCGCCGACACCGCGAGCCTCGATCTCGACCGCGTGCTGGCCTTCGTCACCCGAGACGGCTCACCGAAGGCGCACACCGGCATCATCGCGGCCGAGCGCGGGCTGCCGGCCGTGGTGGCCTGCAACGGCGCCGACGAGATCGCCGAGGGCGACACCGTGATCGTGGATGCGGCCGCCGGAACCGTGGTCGTGGCGCCCGATGCCGAGCAGCTCGCCGCCGCGCGAGAACGTCTGCGTGAACAGGAGCAACTGGATGCTGAACCAGCTGCGCCCGGTGAACTCGCGGATGGCACCGCGGTGCAGATCCTCGCCAACGTGGGGAAGCCCGGAGATGCCGAGCGTGCCGCGGCAGCCGGTGCCGAGGGCGTGGGGCTATTCCGCACCGAGTTCATGTTCCTCGACCGAGACCAGGCGCCGAGCTACGATGACCAGCTTGCTGACTACACCGAAATGATGCGGCCGTTCGCGGGACGCAAAGTCGTGGCGCGGGTGCTCGACGCTGGCGCCGACAAACCGCTGCCCTTCCTCAACGATGCCGACGAACCGAACCCGGCACTCGGGATGCGGGGGATTCGCATCCTGCGCGAGCGCGAACCGCTGCTCCGCGACCAACTGCGGGCCCTGCACGAGGCTGCCGAAGCGACGGGCGTGGAACTGTGGGTGATGGCACCGATGGTGGCGGATGCGGGCGAAAGCGAATACTTCACCGCGCTCGCGCGCGAAATCGGGATTGACGTGGCCGGGTCGATGGTAGAGGTTCCGTCGGCGGCGCTGCTGGCCGACCAGATTCTCGAATCGAGCGACTTTGTTTCGCTGGGCACCAACGACCTCACCCAGTACGCGCTCGCGGCCGACCGGGTGCTCGGGACGGTGGCGAACTTCCAAGATCCGTGGCATCCGGCGGTACTGCGGCTGATTCAAGCAGCGGGTGAGGCCGGGCTTGCGGCGCAGAAGAACGTTGGGGTGTGTGGCGAGGCGGCGGCCGACCCGCAACTCGCAGTGGTGCTCGTGGGGCTCGGCGTGCGTTCGCTGTCGATGGCACCGCCGGCGATGGCAGCGGTGCGTGCCGCGCTGCGCGAGGTGACGCTCGAGGATGCTCGTGCTATTGCGGCGCGGGCGCTGCGGGCGCGCTCGGCGCAGCAGGCCCGCGAACTCGCCTTCCCCGCGTAGCCCCGCGAGCTCGCCTTCCCCGCGCAGCCCCGCTGCATCCCGGCAAGTGACCCTGTTACCGGCAAGTGACCCTGCTATGGGAGGGTCACTTCGCAATAGCAGGGTCATTTGGTGGTGAAAGTGGTGAGCCGGCAGCCGCCGGTGCGGCGCAGCACGGGCCAGTGCCCCGCACCAGAGCCCCGCACCAGAGCCCCGCACCAGAGCCGCCCGCGTCCCGCATCCAGGGCTTAAGGTAGTCAGGATCCATGCCACCATCCCGCCCACTTTGGAAAGCAGCGATTGGATACGAACCTCACCGCCTCTAAAAGGTCCAACTTGGCTGCGGAACCGAGCCAGCGCTCAGCCCGCATCCGATTGTGGCTGCCTTTCGCAAGCGCGGTCGTGAGCGCAGTAATCTTCTTTCTGCGAACCCCGAGCGCCGCACGCGATGTGATCTGGGCCGAAGATGGGCGCAACTTCATGGTTGGCCACCTCGTTAACGGTTACAGCGGAGTATTTGAGCCATACCAGGGGTACCTGCACGTGGTGCCGCGGCTGCTCGCGGGCATGGTTGTCGATCTGGTATCACCGGCACAGGTCGCGCAAGGGATGACCGTGGCTGCATCCCTTGTGATCGGTGCGGTCTCGGGTGCGCTCGTTTGGTATGCCGCGATGGCGACCGAACGCATCTGAGTTCGCGCGCTCATCGGGCTGGTTCCAGCTCTTGTGCCGACCGGGCCACTCGAAATGGCCGGTAACCTCGCCAACCTGCACTGGTATTTTCTTTTGCTCGGGTTCTGGATGTTCTTGGCCGTGCCACACAATTGGGTGATCAGCTGGGCCGTCGCGGTTGTGGTGCTACTCATGACTCTCAGCGAGCCGCAGCTGCTCATCGCGCTGCCACTCTTTGTTCGCAACATCCGTGAACGTCGCACCTGGCCGGTCGCCAGCGCCGCGGTGATCGGCGCTGGTATTCAGCTCGTGATCTCGGCTCTTTTCCCGCGCCAGCTCCACACCGGTGGCGCGAAACTTGACATGAATGACGTGGTCATCGGTTACCTGTTTGAACCGTTCGCGGGCAGTTTTTGGTGGGACACAGCGCGCGTTGCGCCCCGAGTTGAACTGATTGGTCAGTGGACGATTGTGCTTGGTTTTGCGCTGGTGGCTGTGACGGTCATCCTCGCGCTCATTGCCGGGCGCAACGTGAACCGGTGGCTGATTGCTGGGCACATCTTGGGCAGTGCGTGCATTTGGACGGCAGCGCTGCTGCTGAACCCCGCCGAGTCATTTCAGTTTTCGTTCGATACCTCGGTGTTTGTGGATCGCTTCCAAACCTGGCGCTATGTTGGGGCGAGCTCAATGCTGGCGCTTGTTGGTCTGGTCGTTGCGGCGGATGCATTGCTTTCGTGGGGCAGGATGAAGTACCTCGGCGTCGCTGCGGTGGCGGTTGTGGCTGCCAGTTTGCTCGTGAATGCGGCTGCTGTCGATCCTGCTCGGGCGCCGCGCGTGGGCGGGCCAAACTGGCCTGCCGAGATTGAGCGGGTAGCTACCGTTTGCGGGCGAGCACCGCTTGATGAGGTGCAGGTGAGTACTTTCCCGCGCCACTGGGAAGTGCAGGTTCCCTGCAACTGGGTGGAGCCCTCGCAGTAGCTGGGTCCATGGGTGGGGTAGTGCTAGTGGCGCACCCCGCGCGTATCCCTGGGGTCCGCACCGGCATCCACCCACCCCCCACTGCCCCGCACCGGCACCCGCTGTGTCAGCATCGGCAAGTGACCCTCTTACTGGCAAGTGACCCTCCTATAGCAGGGTCACTTCGCAATAGCAGGGACATTTGGTGCAAAGTGCCGGGTGGCGAGCTGCCCCGCGTCCCTCACCCCCGCATCCCTCACCCCTCATCCCCGCATCCCTCACCCCTCACCCCCCGCACTTCGCCACCCACACCCCTCACCCCGGCAAATGACCCTGTTATTGGCAAGTGACCCTGCTATGGGAGGGTCACTTCGCAATAGCAGGGTCATTTGGTGGTGAAAGTGGTGAGCCGGCAGCCGCCGGTGCCGGGTGCGGGGCGCTCAGCGCTACCTGTTCAGGCGGTCTATGCGATGCCGAGCGCCGGATACGGAGAGTCAGCAGCAACACCGAGTAGCGTGCTGAAATCGCGGGGCTGAAATCTTTGCGCTACACCCAATTTCCAGTCACCGCGCGGACTCGGTAGTAGAGCCGCCCGCTGCATGTCGGCGTGGATGCGCGACTGAAACCGCCATGCATCCTGCAAATCTGCCCAAACCGCTCGAGTCACCACCCAACCGAGATCGAGCAGTGCGCGCTCGCGCTGTTTTTCACGCATCACCGCATCCGCTGGCGACTCGCCGGGCCGCAGATGCTGCTGGTATTTGACCGCACCGTCGAACTCAAAGCACACGCCCAGCTCGGGCCAAGCCTTATCTACCCGACCAACGAACCTACCCGCAGCATCAAAAATGTCCACTTGCAGCAACGGCTGTGGCAACCCCGCTCCTGCCATCAAAGCTCGGCACCAAGACTCGGCGAAGCTCTCGGAGCGGCCAGACGCATGCTCTTTTATCCAGGCATAGGTGCGACAATGCCGTCCGGTCGCGGGCAACAATTCGGGATTAAACCCCTGCTGCATTGCCGCATCCGTTGCGGCCAAGAGTTCATAGGCATCGACCTGTTCCGCAAGGTCCATTAGCGTCCGGCGGGCGGAAGTCACCCGCATCCCGTACCGTGTCTCAATTTCGTCATCGGAGATTGGTGACCGGCGGATGCGCAACCCGGCGCCCGGCGTACCACGATACTTTCGGGTGAGCACCACATCCCCTTCGAGTCGTTTGCGAAGTAGCGGGAACCCATGCAGATTCGCCGCGCTCACACCGCTGACGACCCCGGCGTTGCGTTGCATCACTGCGAATGTGCGGCAGGCGTGAAGATCTTCAAAAGTGAGCCGCTCGTTTTCGGCGCACCTGGTGTCGAGATAGGCGCCGCGATAAAGCCGGATGCAGTGGGTGCCGAGCGTGGCTTGGAGTTCGCGTGCGGGTGGTGTTCCCGGGTGCGCCGAGGTTGTGAGGTGCATTTGCATGCGAATCAGTTTCGGTGCGCCCGGTCATGGGATGCGCTGCGCTGCGGGGACTCTGTGGATAAGTAACTTTCCACAGCAGTCGCGGTCTGCTGCTTGGGGATGTACCGGAGAGTGGGCTGGGTGCGGCGGGCCCCAGCCTGCCTCGTGCCCGGGATTTGTGGCTGCTCTTGGGATCGGGCCTCACTCGAGGCCTGCCTCGCGCGAGAAATGACCCTGTTGTCAGCAAATGACACTCCTATAGCAGGGTCATTTGCCGGTTTGAGGGTCAGTTGCTGGTGGGGATGGGTGCTGCAGGCTGGGAGGGTGCTGCAGGCTGGGAGGGGCGGCGGGCCACTGGGTTGCTTTATGCCCGCTCCCACGCCTCTCACCCGGGAAATGACCCTGTTGTCAGCAAATGACACTCCTATAGCAGGGTCATTTGTCAGTTAGAGGGTCAGTTGCTGGTGGGTGGGTGAGGGGAGAGGAGAGAGGGGGAGAGGGGGAGAGGGAGGGGGAGAGGCGGGGAGAGGAGGAGAGGGGAGCGGCGAAGGCTAAGCGGCCGCGGCGCCCGCCGCCGCGATCAGCGGCGCACAAAAAAAGGGGTGCATCCGAAAAAAATCGGATGCACCCCCGAGCCGCGGCTAGCGCGCCACGCTCAGCTGCGGTTCGCGGTTAGCGCTTCACGCCACCGCGCAGAACTGCCTGCTTGACCTCGGCGATTGCCTTGGTCACCTCGATACCACGCGGGCACGCCTCGCTGCAGTTGAAGGTGGTGCGGCAGCGCCACACACCTTCCTTGTCGTTGAGGATGTCGAGACGAGTGCTACTTGCTTCGTCACGCGAGTCGAAGATGAAGCGGTGAGCGTTCACGATCGCTGCAGGGCCGAAGTACTGGCCGTCGGTCCAGAACACGGGGCACGAGGTGGTGCACGCCGCGCAGAGGATGCACTTGGTCGTGTCATCGAAGATCGCCCGGTCTTCGATCGACTGGATGCGTTCCTTCTCGGGCTTGTCTGATGCCTGCAGGAACGGCTGCACCTCACGGTATGCCTCGAAGAACGGTTCCATGTCGACGTACAGGTCGCGCTCGAGCGGCAGACCCTTGATCGCCTCGACCGTGATCGGCTTGCTGCGGTCGAGGTCCTTGATCAGCGTTTTGCAGGCGAGGCGGTTGCGGCCGTTGATGCGCATCGCATCCGAACCACAAATACCGTGCGCGCACGAGCGACGGAACGCCAGGGTCGAGTCTTGCTCCCACTTGATGTGGTGCAGGGCGTCGAGGATGCGGCTGGTCGAGTACATCGGCACCGTGAACTCTTGCCAGTACGGCTCCGAGTCGGTTTCGGGGTTGTAGCGGCGCACCCGAACGATGATGTCGAAGGGCTTCTCAGGCTCTTCAGCTGCGGTTTCCGACGCGGTTGCGTCGACTGCCTTAGTTGCGTCAGTCATCTTTGCTCTCCCTTCGATCCCTAGTACTTGCGTTCCTGCGGCACGTAGTGCGTCATGCGCACCGGCTTCTTACCGAGCGTGATGTGGTCGGACGGGTCGGCCGAGCGACGGTCGCCGGTGAGGTACGCCATGGTGTGGTGCATCCAGTTTTCGTCGTCACGCTTCGGGAAGTCGTCACGCATGTGGCCGCCGCGCGATTCTTCACGGTTGCGGGCACAGTAGGTGACCACTTCGGCGAGGTCGAGCAGGAAGCCGAGTTCGATAGCCTCGAGCAGCTCGGTGTTGAAACGGTGCCCCTTGTCGGCAACGTGGATGTTGCGGTAGCGCTCGCGCAGCTCGTGAATCTTGTCGGTTGCGTGGGCGAGCGTGTCGTCGGTGCGGAACACCTGGACGTTGGCGTCCATGGTCTCCTGCAGTTCACGACGGATGGCCGCAACCGACTCGGTGCCGGTGGCGTTGCGGAGGTTGGCGACCAGTGTGCGCACGAACTCGTCGGCGTTGTCGGCCACCTCAACGTAGTCGGCCTGCTGCGCGTATTTCACGGCCTGGCGGCCGGCACGCTTACCGAACACGTTGATGTCGAGCAGCGAGTTGGTGCCCAGACGGTTCGAGCCGTGCACCGACACACAGGCACACTCACCGGCAGCGAACAGGCCGGGAACGACCTCGTCGTTGTTGCGCAGCACCTCGGCATCGTTGTTGGTGGGGATACCGCCCATTGCGTAGTGCGCGGTGGGATACACCGGAACCGGTTCAACAACCGGGTCGACGCCCAGGTAGGTGCGTGCGAACTCGGTGATGTCGGGTAGCTTGGTTTCGAGCACCTCGGCACCGAGGTGGGTGCAGTCGAGGTAGACGTAGTCCTTGTGCGGGCCGGCGCCGCGGCCTTCCTGCACTTCTTGCACCATCGAACGGGCCACGATGTCACGCGGCGCGAGGTCTTTAATGGTCGGGGCGTAGCGCTCCATAAAACGCTCGCCCGAGTCATTACGCAGAATCGCGCCCTCACCACGCGCACCCTCGGTGAGCAGGATGCCCAGGCCCGCGAGGCCGGTGGGGTGGAACTGGTAGAACTCCATGTCTTCCAGCGGCAGCCCGTTGCGCCAGATGATGCCGACGCCGTCACCGGTGAGGGTGTGTGCGTTCGAGGTGGTCTTGAAAATCTTGCCGAAACCACCGGTGGCGAACACGAACGACTTGCCTTGGAACACGTGCAGGTGCCCGGTCTTGAGCTCGTAGGCGATGATTGCGCTGGGGCGCTTCACACCGTCAACCTCGGCGAACGCGAGGTCGAGTGCGTAGTACTCGTTGAAAAAGCGGATGTTGTGCTTGACGCAGTTCTGGTAGAGCGTCTGCAGAATCATGTGGCCGGTGCGGTCGGCCGCGTAGCAGGCGCGACGCACGGGGGCTTTACCGTGGTCGCGGGTGTGACCACCGAAGCGACGCTGGTCGATTTTGCCCTCGGGCGTGCGGTTGAAGGGTAGACCCATGTTTTCGAGGTCGAGAACGGCGTCGATGGCCTCTTTCGCGAGGATCTCGGCCGAGTCTTGGTCGACGAGGTAGTCGCCACCCTTGACGGTGTCGTAGGTGTGCCACTCCCAGTTGTCTTCTTCAACGTTGGCGAGTGCGGCAGCCATACCGCCCTGTGCTGCACCGGTGTGCGAGCGGGTGGGGTAGAGCTTGGTGATGACGTCGATGCAGGCACCGGTGCCCGCGGTTTCGGCGGCTTCGATTGCCGCGCGCATGCCAGCGCCACCGGCGCCGACGATGACGATTTCGTTGCGGTGGTAGTGGACGGTTACGCCGTCGATTACCTTCGTCTCGTCTTTGAGCTGTTCTGCAGCCATGAGTGGTTTTCTCCTAAATCGTTAACGCCGGTTACGCGCAGATGTTTGCCGAGCCGGCGCCTGCGATGCAGGGCTCGACGGCGAAGACAATGAGCACGATGAGACCGAGCACGATCTCAACGACGCAGGCGACCCAGAGCACGGTGGTGAGGGCCTTACGGGTGCCCGCCTTGTGCACGTAGTCGTTGACGAGGGTGCGCATCCCGTTGGTGCCGTGGATGAGGGCCAGCACCAGCAGCAGTGCATCCCAGATCAGCCAGAAAGGAACCGAAAACTTGTTGTCGACAACGTAGCGGTATTCGATCTGGCCGACGCCCTGGCCAGCAACGAGGTTCGAGTAGAGGTGCACGAATACGAGCACCACCAGCAGCACGCCCGAGATGCGCATGTACTGCCAGCCGACGCGCTCCCAGTTCACGCCGCCCTGTTTGCGTTCCGACAGCGGGGTGCGGGGGTATTCAACGCTCTGAATAGTCATAGTTACTGCACTCCCTTCCTAGTGTGAGAACACGTTCGACAGGTGGACAATTGCGAAGGGCACCATCACGAGCACGCACAGCGCGATGACGCCCCAGAACAGGCCGCGCTGGATGCGGGTGGCTCCGGGCACGAAGTCGACGATGATGATGCGCAGACCGTTGAATGCGTGGTAGCAGATGGCTGCGACAAGACCGAGTTCGCCAATACCCATGATCGGGGTCTTGTAGGCGCCGATGACCGCGTCGTACACCTCGGGGCTCACGAGCGTCAGTGCACCGTCAAGCACGTGCACGAGCAGGAAGAAGAAGATTGCAACACCGGTGATGCGGTGTAGCACCCACGACCACATCCCCTCGTTACCGCGGTAGAGGGTGCCACCCATGGCGGCCTTCTTTTTCGCGGTTTGGGGTGGGGTGGGGGTGCCGGTCTGAACAGCTGACACGGAACTACCCTTCTGTTGTTTGGCCCCGGCGCCGTACCGGTCGCACGGGTGGTTTGGTCGAATGCGAGTTCGCAGTCGGCACGCAATGCACTCCCAGGTTACCCCCTTATGGGGATGAGCTGGAAACGTGGTCGATTCATTTGGGATGCTTCGGGTGCGGTCGCGCTATGAGGCTGCTGTTGTGATTGCGGCGGGGACGCAAACGGCTCGGTAGTGGTCGACAAGTTCATCGCACACGCTCTCCCACGAGCGGTCGAGCACCCGCCGTCGACCAGCCTCTCCCATGCGTGCTCGCAGCGGGGCGTTTTCAACGAGTCGCTCAATGTAGTTGCGCATGCTGTCGGGGCCGCCGTCGATCGAAGGATCAAAGAGGTAGCCGTCGGTGCCGTGCGTGATCAGGTCGATCGGGCCGCCAGCCAGCGGTGCAACTACCGGTAGGCCGGTGGCGTGCGCTTCCTGCAGGGTTTGACCGAACGTTTCTTCGGTGCCGGTGTGTACAAAAACATCGAAGGCCGCGTAGGCGCTTGAAAGTTCGGCGCCCGTGCGGCGGCCGAGGAACACCACCGGAAGTTCGGCAAACTGGGCGCGCAGTGCCGGCTCGCTGGGCCCATCCCCAACAATGGCGATGCGAATCCCGGGTAGCCCGCGCAGCTGCGCGAGCCGTTCCACCTGCTTTTCGGGAGCCAGGCGCCCCACGTAGCCGATCACGGTTTCGCCGTTGGGGGCCAGTTCGGCACGGAGCCGCCTGGTTGCTGCATCCTGTCGGTGTTGCGGGTGGTATGCCTGCAGATCGACGCCGCGACCCCAGCGCTCGACGCGCTCGATGCGGTTGCGGGCGAGGTCGCGAATCGAGGCCGTAGAGGGGGCGAGGGTGCGGTCGGCCTGGTTGTGCACATAGCGCAGCACCGACCAGGCCAGTTCGCGCATCAGGCCAACGCCATTGCGTGCGGTGTAACCGGCGATATCGGTCTGGAAGATTGCGACGGCGGGGATGCCGCGCCGTTTGGCCGCCAAAATAGCGTGGCCGCCGAGCAGCACGGGCGAGGCAGCGTGCAGCACATCGGGCGCAAAATCGTCGAGGATGCGCTGTACGGCGAGGTTGGGTAGCCCCACCGGGAACTCGCGCACGGCGACGGCCGGCACCTGGTGCACTTTAAAACCGGCGTAGCTTTCGGGTGCATCCGCGGCGGGGCAGATGACGATGGCCTCGTGGCCGCGTAGCGCCAGATGGTCGAGCACTTTTTTCACGCTATTGGTGACCCCGTTAATAGTGGGGAGAAAGCTCTCGGTAACGACGGCAACTCGCATAGTGCCCTGACTATAGGTCGGGCTGGTGGCGTACGAGTAAATCCGGGTGTCGCGGTGGTGAATACGAGGCGAACAGGTGCGGATGTACGGGTCAGCCGAGCGGATGGTTTTGCGTGCCGTAGCGCGGGTGCTGGGCCTTCGACAAGTACGGTGGAACTCATGTCACCGAATCTCGACAACTTCTATGCCGTTATTCCAGCCGGGGGAGTGGGTTCGCGTCTGTGGCCGCTGAGCCGAGCAAATCGGCCCAAGTTCCTGCACGATATTGCCGGAACCGGCGAGACGCTGCTGCGCTCAACCTGGCTGCGGCTGGTCCCGCTGTGCACCGAACAGCGCATCATGGTGGTCACTGGCGAAGCCCATGCCGGTGAGGTGTGCGAGCAACTGCCCGAACTTGGTGGCGAAAATATTGTGCTTGAACGCAGTGGCCGCGACTCATCGGCCGCCATCGGGCTGGCAGCGGCAATTTTGGAGCAGCGCCACCCGGGCGCGCTGCTCGGTTCGTTTGCTGCCGATCACCTGGTGCATTCGGATGTGCGCTTCCGGCGTGCCGTTCGCGAGGCGGTTGGGGCTGCCGAGGATGGCTATATCGTCACCATCGGGATCCAGCCGGTTGAGCCCTCCACTGCCTTCGGATATATCCGCGCTGGCGACCCGCTTTCGATTGCGGGGGCACCGTCGGCGCGGGCGGTTGAAGCGTTTGTTGAAAAGCCGAGCCTCGGCACCGCGCGCCGCTATGTGTCGTCGGGTGAGTATCTCTGGAATGCCGGCATGTTCATTGCTAAGGCGGCGCGTCTGCTCGAGGTGCTGGCCGAGAATGCGCCCGAGCTTGCCGCCGGGGTGCGGGAGATCGCTGCGGCATGGGACACCGACCAGCGGGATGCGGTGGTCGAACGGATCTGGCCGACTCTCGACAAGATTGCGATTGACTACACCGTTGCCGAACCTGCGGCGAAACAGGGCGCGCTCGCGGTCATCCCCGGCTTTTTCGGTTGGGATGACGTTGGCGACTTTGCATCGGTTTCGCGAGTGCATCTCGAAGCCGATTCGGACGCGGCAATTACGGTGATCGGGGATGCTGACCGGGTGGTGTCGCACGATGCGACCGGGCTGGTCGTGAACCGCACCGATCGGGTGATTGCCGTTGCTGGCATCCCGAATGTTGTTGTGGTCGATACCGAGGATGCGCTGCTGGTCACCACCTGCGCTCGTGCGCAACAGGTTAAGGAGCTCGTTGCCAAGCTTCGCGACTCTTCGCATCCCGAAGTGTTGTAGATCGCAAACAATTGCCAAACTTTTGGCGAACAGCCTCGGAAAATCCAAGTAGGATCTATCTGAGGAATTCGCGCTGTAGCGAATCAACCAAGGAGGAACCCGGTGACTTCGCGTAACAAGAAGATTCTTTCGGCATTTGGACTTTTGGCGACCGCTTCGATGGCGCTGACCGCCTGTGGTGCTGCCCCCGGTGGGCCCGGGGCAAGCGGTGCCGCCGGTGACAACTCGGACTACCTGGCCTGCATCGTTTCGGATGAGGGTGGCTTCGACGACCGCTCGTTCAACGAGCTCTCGTACGCCGGCTTTAAGCAGGCCGAGACCGAGCTTGGCATTCAGACCCGCGAGGCCGAGTCGACCACCGAGGGTGACTACACCGAGAACCTCAACGCCATGATTGGCGCCGGCTGCAACATCATCATTCCCGTCGGCTTCAAGCTGGCTGACGCCACTCAGGAGTCGGCTGACGCGCACCCCGACGTGCACTACGCAATCGTTGACGTTGACTGGCTCGAGGGTGAAAACATTCTCGGCCTGAACTACGACACCGCACAGGCTGCGTTCCTCGCGGGTTACGCAGCGGCAGCGAAGACCGAGAGCGGCACCGTGGCCACCTACGGCGGTGCGCAGATCCCCACCGTGACCATCTTCATGGACGGTTTCGATGCGGGCGTTCGCTACTACAACGAGCAGAAGGGCACTGATGTGAAGGTGCTCGGCTGGAACATCGACGACCAGAAGGGTTCGTTCGTTGGTGACTTCAGCAACCAGGCCAAGGCCAAGCAGATCACCGAGGGCTTCCTCGCTCGCGGTGCCGACATCATCATGCCTGTTGGTGGTCCCCTCTACCAGGGTGGTGTTGAAGCTATCAAGGACGCCGGCAGCGACGCGCTGATCATCGGTGTTGACAGCGACCTCGCCAAGCAAGACCCGTCGATCGCCGACCGCGTGTTCGTTTCGGTGCAGAAGGGTCTCGACGTGACCGTGTTCGACGCCATCAAGTCGGATGTTGAGGGCAAGTTCGAAAGTGGCGCCTACACCGGCACCCTCGAAAACGAGGGCGTGGGCCTTTCGAGCTTCGGTGAGTTCGAGAAGGACCTGCCCGATGGTCTGACCGATGAAATCGAGCAGCTCAAGCAGGACATCATCGACGGCAAGATCGAGATCAACTCGCCTGCCTCGCCGAAGCCTGCCCAGTAGTAATCGGGAGCTGTAGCGATAGTCCAGCGGTGAGCCCGCCGAACGGCAACGTTTGGCGGGCTCACTTGGCAGAATGGGCTGTAGTTTCTGGCAATGCCACCGCGAGATGACGGCAACCGGGGCCCGCAGCCGCGGGTAAATCGACGAGGATGGACCTATGAAACTCGAACTGCGCGGAATCACCAAGCGATTCGGTGACTTTACCGCCAATGACAACATCAATCTCACCGTTGAGAGCGGTGAAATTCACGCGCTGCTGGGTGAGAACGGTGCCGGCAAATCGACGCTGATGAATGTGCTCTACGGCCTTTACCACGCCGAAGAGGGCGAGATTCTGCTCGACGACCAGGCGCAGAACTTTGATGGTCCCGGGGATGCGATGCGCGCGGGTATCGGTATGGTGCACCAGCACTTCATGCTGATCCCGGTGTTCACGGTGGCCGAAAACCTCATCCTGGGTCACGAACCGACTCGCTTCGGTGGTGTGCTCGACCTGGATGCGGCCCGCCAGCGGGTGCGCGAGATTTCTGATCGCTTCGGGTTCGACATCGACCCGGATGCGAAGGTGGAAGATCTTTCGGTCGGTGCGCAGCAGCGGGTGGAGATCATCAAAGCACTCTCGCAGGACGCCAACATCCTCGTGCTCGATGAGCCCACTGCGGTGCTAACGCCGCAGGAGACCGATGAGCTGATCGAAATTATGAAGCAGCTGCGTGAACAGGGCACCTCGATTGTGTTCATCTCGCACAAGCTGCGCGAGGTGCGCGCCGTTGCCGACAAAATTACGGTGATTCGCCGCGGCAAGCTGGTCGGTAGCGCCGACCCGAGCGCATCCAATGAAGAACTGGCCGAACTCATGGTGGGTCGCGCCGTTGACCTCACGGTTGACAAAAACCCGCCGAAACTTGGCGAAGAAGCATTCCGGGTGCGCGGGCTGACCGTGTTCGGCCCCGACAACTCGATGCGCATCAACGATCTCTCGTTCTCGATTCGCGGGGGCGAGGTGCTGGTTGTTGCCGGTGTGCAGGGGAACGGCCAGACCGAATTGGCGGAGGCGATTTTGGGTCTGCAGCCGCAGGTGAAGGGCTCGATCGCACTCGATGGGAAGGAGCTGCGCAACCAGTCGGTGCGCCGCACCATCGACGCGGGTGTGGGTTTTGTGCCCGAAGACCGAACCAAGGACGGCTTGGTGGGCGAGTTCACCATCGCCGAAAACCTGGTGCTCAACCGCATCGACCAGGAACCGTTTTCAAAAGCTGGTGGGTTGCGGCTGGGGGCCATTCGCAGCAACGCCGAGGTGGCGATCGAAGAGTTTGACATTCGCACCCCGTCGATCGAGACGCATGCCGGGCGGCTTTCGGGCGGTAACCAGCAGAAGGTGGTGCTCGCGCGTGAACTCGGCCGCGATCTGCGCATGCTGATTGCCTCGCAGCCCACGCGCGGCCTGGATGTGGGTTCGATCGAGTTCGTGCACGAGCAGATCATTGCGGCGCGCGACTCGGGTATCCCGGTGCTCATCGTTTCGACCGAGCTCGATGAGGTGGTTGAGCTGGCCGACCGCATCATGGTGATGTACGGCGGACGCTCGATGGGCATTGTGCCGCCCACCGTTTCGCGCGGTGACCTCGGCCAGATGATGGCCGGTATCCCGGCTGAAAAAATTGACGCGCTGCGAGAGGGCGTCACCGAAGGCGATGCAGAAGGAGTGGTGGCATGAGCGAGGCAAACCTCACCCCAACCCCAACGGCGCAGGCGAGTGAAAAGCAGCTCGATAGCGTCGAGCGCAGCCCCTGGCATGAGGTTTGGCGCGACATTCTCGGCGGCAATGTGATCCGTTCGATTCTCGCCGTGCTGCTGGCCATTCTCGTTGGCTCACTGATCGTGGTGTTCACCGACAACCGCGTCGGACAGGCGATGGGATACTTTTTCAGCCGTCCCGGTGACACCTTCACAGCCATGGGTTCGGTGATCGGCTCGGCCTACCAGGCCATGTTTGAGGGCGCGATCTTTAACCCGCGCACCGGTTTTAAGCCGCTGCTGAGCACCCTCACCTTCGCCACGCCGCTGATTGCTGCCGGTTTGGGGCTGGCGGTTTCGTTCCGTGCCGGCCTGTTCAACATTGGTGGTCAGGGCCAGATTCTTGCGGGCGCGTTGCTGGCTTCGTGGGTTGGTTTTGCGATGCCGATGCCCGTCGGCCTGCACGTCATCGTGGCGATTTTTGCGGCGATGGCAGGTGCCGCGATCTGGGCCGCGATTGTCGGCTGGTTGAAAGCGCAGACCGGTGCCCACGAGGTGATCCTGACGATCATGCTCAACTGGATTGCATTTTTCGGGATCACCTTCCTGCTCAAGCAGCCGCTGTTCAACAACGACCGTGCATCCGGTAACCCGAAGTCGAAAGCGATTCTCGAAACCGCGGTGCTGCCGAACATCGGCGGTGTGACGCTCGGGTTTTTCATCGTGATCCTGGCCGCGGTGGTGTTCTGGTGGATTTTTGACCGCTCAACAATCGGGTTCCGCATCCGCGCCGTTGGTATTAACCCGAACGCCGCCCGCACTGCGGGTATCAACGTGAACATGGTCACGATCATCACCATGGCGATCTCGGGTGCCTTCATCGGTATTGCCTCGGCAACCCAGGCGCTGGGTATGTTCCCCTCGGGCTTCACACCGGGTGTGGATGAGGGCATCGGCTTCAGCGCAATTACGGTGGCGTTGCTGGGCGGTAACCACCCGGTTGGCGTTGTGTTTGCCGGTCTGCTGTTCGGTGCGCTCCGTGCCGGTGCCGCGGTGATGGAGGTTAACGCGGGTATTTCGCGTGACATCATTCCGGTGATCCAGGGCATCATCGTGCTCTTTGTTGCTGCTCCGCCGCTGATTCGCGGCATCTTCCGACTGCCCAAACCCACCGGCATCCGGATGGCTGACCGTTTTGCCGCATTCCGTGGCAAGAAGGTAACCGCCACGACCGCCCGGACTAACGAGAAGGTTGAAGCGTAATGACTACCGCAACTACTGCAGTTGAAAACACCGCCACGGTGACCGCTGAAGTCGCTCCTCGCAAGTGGAAGGGCACGGTGCTGATGGGCGTTATGACGCTCATCGCGCTGCTGGTTTTTGTGGTCAGCGTGCCGACCACTGCCGTCACGAGCATCAACGCGGTCGGTGACCACAACCCCGATTTTTCGGTGCCCACTTTCACGACCAACCTGGTGCTGCTGCTGGTCATGGTGGCCGTCACCGCACTGGCCGGTTTGCAGGCCTGGCGGCGCGCCAAACTCAGCCCCTGGCTGCTCGCGCTATTCGGGTTCTGCTGGGTGATCGCGCTGATCCTGTGGATCGGCACCGATTCGATGGTGCCGTTCACCTGGCTGCTCACCAGTACCGTCGCGCTGGCAACGCCGCTCGTATTCGGTTCGATGGCGGGTATTGTCTCGGAGCGTTCGGGTGTCGTCAACATCGCCATCGAGGGTCAGCTGCTTGCCGGTGCTTTCACCGGTGCGCTCGTCAGCTCGATCACCCAGAACGCGCTTGTCGGTCTGCTCGCCGCAATGGTCGCCGGTGCGCTGGTGTCGCTCATTCTGGTGGTGTTCGGTATCCATTACTGGGTTGAGCAGGTGGTTGTTGGTGTGGTCATCAACATGGTCGTTATCGGCCTCACGAGCTTCTTCCTCAAGGGATTCATGGCCGCCGACTCGGCCACTTTCAACAGCCCGGTGAAATTCCAGCGACTGCCGATTCCGCTGCTCGCCGACATTCCGGTGCTTGGGCCGCTGCTGTTCCAGCACACGATCATCACCTACCTGATGTTCGTCGCGGTACCGCTGCTCACCTACGCGCTATTCCGCAGCCGCTGGGGTTTGCGCACCCGCTCGGTTGGTGAGCATCCCAAAGCTGCAGACACGGTGGGCATTAACGTGGTGGCAAACCGCACTCGCGCGGTGCTGCTCTCGGGTGTCATCGCCGGCGCCGGTGGTACGTTCTACACCCTCGGCGAGGTGGGTGCATTCACCGATAACATCACCTCGGGTCACGGCTATATTGCGCTGGCCGCGGTGATCTTCGGTCGCTGGCACCCGGTGTATGCCGCCGGTGCGGCGCTGCTATTCGGCTTTGCCAACTCGACCGCCGAGCTCGCCAACCAGGTTGGCGCGAATGTGCCGAGCGAGATCATGCAGATGGTGCCGTACATCGTCACGCTGCTCGCAGTTGTCGGGTTCGTTGGTAAATCACGCGCACCGGCAGCCGACGGTGTGCCCTATGTGAAAGCTGACTAGTGGTCGAGCAGCCAAACTGGGACGAATTGCGCGCCGCGGCAAGATCGGCGATGCGGCAGGCATACGCGCCCTACTCGAACTATCGGGTGGGGGCGGCCGCGCTGGTCGATGACGGGCGCATCGTCTCGGGTTGCAATGTCGAAAACGCGAGCTATGGATGCGGTCTGTGTGCCGAATGCGGGCTGGTTTCGGCACTGCAGGCATCCGGTGGCGGCCGACTGGTGGCCTTCACCTGCTGTGACGGTGAAGGCAATGTGCTGATGCCGTGTGGACGTTGCCGGCAGTTGCTCAACGAATTCAAAGCACCCGAAATGCTCATCGACACACCGCGCGGCATCCTGTCGTTTGACGAGATCCTGCCGCAGTCGTTTGGGCCCGACCATCTTGCCGGGCGGGCCCCGGCTTAGCCACATCCGGGCATATTCCGGCTCATAGCCAAATCGCTGCCATGACGAAAGGGAAAAACATGACCGAACCGTATGCAGCTGTAGATCTGATTCGCCGCAAGCGTGACGGTGGTGTGCTCACCACCGACGAGATCAACTGGCTCGTTGACCGCTACACCACCGGCTTTGTTGGTGATGAGCAGATGGCGGCAATGGCCATGGCAATTTTTTTGCGGGGGATGGAGCGCCACGAAATTCACGATCTCACCCAGGCCATGATCGCCTCGGGTGAGCGGATGGACTTTTCGTCGCTGAACAAGCCCACAACCGACAAACACTCCACCGGCGGGGTGGGCGACAAAATCACCCTGCCGTTGATGCCGCTGGTGGCATCGTTTGGGGTAGCGGTGCCGCAGCTTTCGGGCCGCGGGCTCGGGCACACCGGTGGCACGCTCGACAAGCTCGAGTCGATTCCGGGCTGGCGTGCTGAGCTGTCAAACGCTGAGATTTTGCAGCAGCTCGACGAGGTTGGCGGCGTGATCTGTGCGGCCGGTGCCGGCCTGGCACCGGCCGACAAGAAGCTCTACGCGCTGCGTGATATCACCGGCACGGTCGAGGCGATTCCGCTGATTGCATCCTCGATCATGTCGAAAAAAATTGCCGAGGGCACGGATGCGCTGGTGCTTGACGTCAAATATGGTGCAGGTTCGTTCATGGGTGCGATTGAGCGTTCGCGCGAGCTGGCAGAAACGATGGTGGCGCTCGGCACCGATGCCGGGGTGAAGGTGTCGGCAC
Organism: Gulosibacter sp. GYB002; assembly: GCF_036577665.1. Lineage (NCBI taxonomy): Bacteria > Bacillati > Actinomycetota > Actinomycetes > Micrococcales > Microbacteriaceae > Gulosibacter > Gulosibacter sp. GYB002. Next base: position 150,951 of record NZ_JARBDD010000016.1, read on the forward strand.
TGATCACCTCGATGGAGGCGCCGCTGGGCTACGCGATCGGTAATGCGAACGAGGTTCGAGAATCGGTCGAGGTGCTGGCCGGCGGCGGCCCCGCCGACATTGTTGAGCTCACAGTCGAAACCGCGCGCGAAATGTTGGCGTTGGTGGGCATCCCCGACGCCGATGTTGAGGGGCACCTGCGCGACGGTAAGGCGATGGATGTGTGGCGCAAGTTTGTGATCGCCCAGGGCGGCGATCCGGATGCACCGCTGCCGGTGGCGCCGGAACAGCACGAGGTGCGGGCCGAGCGCGACGGCGTTGTGATGGCGCAGGATGCGTACAAGTTCGGTGTGGGTGCCTGGCGACTGGGCGCGGGTCGGGCCCGTGCCGCCGACCCGGTGGTGCACAGCGCTGGTATCGACCTGGCGGTGAAGCCGGGCGATGCGGTGCGCAAGGGAGACCTGCTCTACACGCTGCACGCCGAGAACGCCGACCGTTTCGCGCTGGCACTTGACTCGCTCGATGGTGCGCTCGAGCTGGGCGAACCGGGCACCGAAGTGTCGGTGACGCCGCTCATTGCCGAGCGCATCCAGGCGAACTAGGTGGCCCGGACACACCTCGCCCGGGTGTCGCGGGCGGGGTGTGCATGCGACCAAAAATGAACCTCATTCAGTGTTGTTCTGCACGGCGAACCTTGGGGCGCCGCCGGATACGATGACAGTGTCGAAATGCAGACCAGCTGCGATTCAATGAGGAGGGTGGCGTAATGGCACGCATTGAGGTCGGTCGGCTGATGCTTGCTGACGGCATCGACGCCCGGGCGGTACCCAAAGTGCTGCTGCACGACCACCTCGACGGGGGCCTGCGCCCCGCAACCATCATCGAGCTTGCACGGGTAGACGGCATCGACCTGCCCGCTGAAACCCCCGAAGCGCTCGGCGAATGGTTCCACACCGCTGCCGACTCGGGATCGCTGGAACGCTATCTCGAAACCTTCGCGCTCACCGTCGCCGTTATGCAAAGTGCAGCGAACCTTGAGCGCGTCGCCCGCGAGGCAGTGCTCGACCTCGCCGCAGACGGTGTCGTGTACGCCGAACTGCGCTGGGCGCCCGAACAGCACCAGCAGCGCGGCCTCGACCTCGACGAGGCGGTTGCGGCGGTTCGTGACGGTATCACTGGCGGGATGCAGCTGGCCGCCGAACGCGGCCACGATATTCGCGTACAGCAGCTGATCTGCGCCATGCGCCAGGCCGACCGCTCAGCAGAGATCGCCGAACTCGCGGTGCGGCACGCCTCGCCCGAACCCGGCGGCGTGTGCGGCTTCGATCTCGCCGGCCCCGAAGCGGGCTTCCCGCCCTCGAACCACCTCGCAGCCCTCGACTACTGCTGCCGGCACTGGCTGCCCGCCACCTGCCACGCTGGTGAGGCTGACGGTATCGAATCGATCACCTCGGCGTTGCGGGATGCGCGCGCACTGCGGCTCGGACACGGCACCCGGCTGATTGACGACATCACGCTCTCGGATGGAGCGGCAGAGCTGGGTGCGGTGGCCCGCTGGGTGCGCGACCGGCGGATCACCGTCGAATCGTGCCCATCATCCAACCTGCAAACCGGTACGCCAAGCCTCGCCGCGCATCCATTCGAGCAGCTATTCCAGCTGGGATTCTCGATGACGGTCAACACCGACAATCGCTTGATGAGTGCCACGAGCGTGAGCCGTGAACTGGCGCTATTGGCAGCCGAGTTTGACTACACCCTCGACGAAGTCGAGCTGCTGCAGCTCAACGCTGCAGAGGGCGCCTTCCTGCCGGTAGCTGAACGGGAAGCACTCGCTGAGCGCATCACCCGACGCTGCGAACAATTGCGCCGCAGCTTTCAACCCCCGGCCGCGGCAACGGGCAGAGCGGAATAATGAGCAGCGACAAACGAATCCAAGTACATTTTGACGAGCAGCTGGTGCGGCTCGGCAGCCGAGCCAACACCTGGCAAGAGGCGGTCACCCAATCGGGTGATTTGCTCGTGCAGGCCGGATGCGCGCGGCAAGGCTACCAGCGGAGACTCATTAACGTGATCGACCGGTTCGGGCCCTATATGGTGATCGCCCCAAACCTGGCGCTCGTGCACGCGCAGCCAGGTCCAGACGTCGTACGTAACGGGCTGTCGGCGGTGACGTTCCCCGACGGCGTGAATTTTGAGCACCCGCACTTCGACCCGGTGGGACTTGTCGTGGGAATCACCACCACGAACTCGGCGCAGCATCTCGGAGTGATCGCCGGTGTGGCCACCGCGCTCGAAAACAACCCCGACCTGGTGGTGAGCGCGGTGCGCAGCACACAACCGCAAGACCTGGTGGCGCTGCTGCGCGCCGAACTGCCGATGCTTGAGCTGCAGCACTAGCGGCTCGTGTGGGTTGCACAAAGCACGGCCCCGGCTGCGGCGCAGTGCCGAGCCGGGGCCATATTGTTGAGCCGGGGGAGCGGGGCCGAGCCACTAGCCCAGTAGCACCGCCCGCATTGCCGCTGCCGCAGCATCCGCACGTTGCTCAGCCGACGCACGCCGCTGCGCAACCGAACCCTCACTCGAAGCCGCATCAATATACGACTTAATTTTTGGCTCGGTTCCTGAGGGTCGCACCATGATGCGGGTGTCGTCAGCGAGTCGGATGCGCAAAATATTTGCCGGTTCAGCCGCGGTTTCGAAATCAAAAAACTCGGCCACCGGCACGCCATCGATCTCGGTGGGCGGCTGCTCGCGCAGTCGGCTCATTGTCGCGCCCAGCTGGTTTGGTTCGTCAAAGCGCACCGAAACCTGTCGGGATGAAAACGCGCCGAATCGTTCCGCAAACTCGTCGTCGAGACTGTGTAGCGTGCGCCCCTCGCCGGCCAGCCAGATCGCAAGATCTAGCATCGCGACCGCCGCCGAAATGCCGTCTTTATCGCGCACCTTATTGGGGTCGACGAGATAGCCCAGCGCCTCCTCGTAACCAAAAATGATGCCGTCGGTGCGCGAAATCCACTTGAAGCCGGTCTGCGTTTCGACATAGTCGAGGTCGTATGCCTGCGCCACCCGCGACATCGCGGGGGATGACACCAGCGAGGTCGCCAGCGTGCCACCCGTGCCTGCAGCTTTTGCCGCCTCAGCAGCACGCCAGCCGAGGAATTTGCCGATATCGTTACCGCCCAGGCGCTGCCACTGGCCGTGCACATCCTGCAGCGCCACCGCTAGCCGGTCGGCGTCGGGGTCGTGGGCAATCACCAGATTGGCGCCAACCTCGTCGGCCTTTGCATAGGCGAGATCGAGCGCGCCCGGCTCTTCGGGGTTCGGGAAATCAACCGTGGGGAAGCTGCCATCGGGCTCAATCTGTTCGGCAACCACCGCTGGCTCAGGGATACCGCAGGCTGCCAGCACCCGGCGATAGGTGTCCCATCCCACCCCGTGCAGCGGGGTATAAACCACCTTGAAATTCGCGAGCTGTTCGGCATCGAACCGGCCACGCAAAACCTTCGCGGTTTCGGCCACATAGGCATCAATGACCGACTCGTCGGCAATCTGATAGCCGGCGTCGCGCGGCAGCTCGTTAACGAGCTGGTGGTTTGCAACCCGCTCGATGGCGGCAGCGATCTCGCCGTCGCTCGGCGGCACAATTTGCGAACCGTGGTCATCACCGCCCAAATACACCTTGTAACCGTTGTCCCACTTGGGATTGTGGCTGGCGGTAACCATGACACCGGCGGATGCGTTGAGGTGACGAACGGCGAAGGCCAGCACCGGAGTGGGCATCATGCGCGGCAGCAGCGTGGCATTAACGCCCGCCGCCTGCATCAGCTCGGCCGTATCATGCGCGTACACATCACTGTTGACGCGTGCGTCGTAACCGATCACGACCGTGGGTGTGCCGGTGCCGTCACGCTCGGCGCGAGCGAGCAAGAAGTCGGCGAAGCCGCGCGCTGCCTGCCCGACCGTCACCCGGTTCATCCTGTTGGGTCCGGCAGCCTGCCGGCCTCGAAGCCCGGCGGTGCCGAAGCTCAATCGCGTTGAAAACCGGTCACGCAGCTCCCGCCACGCCTGCGCGTGCGGGGTGTCGTCGTCCTCGGCGATCGTGATGCCGTGCGGCTCGATCGAGCCGGCCGCATCCAGCAACTGCCGCAGCTCGGCGCGGGTGTCGGGGTCGGGATCTTGTTCCAGCCAGCGCTGAGCCGCCGCGCGAATTGCGGTCTGGCTGACGCGGTGCAGTGGAATCATGGGCACTCCTATGCGTTCAAAATCGACTGCACGGCTCGAACGAGCAGCGCGGCCAGCTTGGGTTCGGCAGCCTTACCGGCGGCAATCACCTCGGCGTGGTTAAGCGGTGTCGGTGAAATGCCCGCGGCGGCATTGGTGATGAGCGACAGGCCCAGCACCTCCATCCCTGCTTCGCGAGCCGCAATCGCCTCGAGTGCGGTCGACATGCCGACAATATCGCCGCCAATCACGCCCGCCATGCGCACCTCGGCCGGAGTCTCGTAGTGCGGCCCGCGGAACTGCACATACACACCCTCATCGAGCTGGTCGTTGGCGTGCACCAGCGCCCGCAGGCGTGACGAGTAAAGATCGGTGAGGTCAACAAACGTCGCGCCCTCGAGCGGGGACGCGGCGGTGAGGTTGATGTGGTCACGAATCAGCACCGGCGTGCCAGGTGCCCACTCGGGATGCAGGCCACCGGCGCCGTTGGTGAGCACCATGACCTTCGCGCCGGCGGCAGCGGCGGTGCGCACCGAGTGCACCACCCGTCGCACTCCGTGCCCCTCATAAAAGTGGGTGCGGGCGCCGATAATGAGGGCGTGGCGGCCCGAATCCAGGCGGATCGAGCGCAGCGTGCCCGAGTGCCCCGCCACTGCCGAGCGGCTAAACCCGGGCACCTCTTCGGCCGGTATTACCGCGATGGTTTCGCCGAGTTCATCGGCGGCTTTACCCCAGCCCGACCCGAGCGTCAGCGCAATATCGTGCTGATCAACCCCGGTGCGTTCGGCCACCACACGGGCTGCCTGCTGCGCAATTTCAACGGGATCGGCTGCGGGATTGTCGAGCGGATTGGTGAACTGCTCATCTGTCATGCAATAAGCCTACGTAGTTGTGGGATGCACAATTTCGGAATGCGCTGAAGATTGCTGGCGCACGAAAACGGGGCGCCCGATCAGCAAAAAGTTAATCAGGTTCACCAATGCATCCGGGCATGGCAAAATGAACCCCATGTCGGCAGCAAAGTTCATGGAACGTAAACACCGGATTGTCGTTATCGGCGGTGGCCCCGGCGGCTACGAAGCCGCCCTGGCAGGCGCCCAGCTGGGTGCCGAGGTCACCATCGTCGAAGCCTCAGGAATGGGTGGCTCGGCCGTGCTCACCGATGTGGTGCCCTCAAAAGCACTCATCGCCTCGGCCGAAGCAGCCACCGCGATCAGCGACGCGGAGGAGCTCGGCGTGCAGTTCTACGTGCGCGACGACCACAACAACCCGCGCAGCAGCGAAGTGACCGTTAACCTCACCAAGCTCAACCAGCGCATCCTGCGCCTAGCACAAAACCAATCGGATGACATGCGCCGCAACCTCAAAGACCACGGCGTGCGCATTATCGAGGGCTACGGGCGCCTCGACCACGGCGGTGTTGCGGTAGCAACCTCGCCTGGCGGCACCGACTTCGACCGCCTCGAATATGACTACCTGGTTGTCGCGGTGGGCGCCTCGCCCCGCGAACTCGACTCGGCAAAGCCCGATGGCGAACGCATCCTCACCTGGAAGCAGCTCTACAACCTCAGCACGCTGCCAGAGCACCTGATCGTGGTCGGTTCGGGTGTCACCGGCGCCGAGTTCGCATCCGCCTACCGCGCCCTCGGATCGGAAGTGACGCTGATCTCATCACGCGACCGCGTGCTGCCCGGCGAAGACACCGACGCCGCCGACGTAATCGAAGAAGTGTTCAAGCGCGGCGGCATGAACGTGCTCTCGCGCACCCGCGCCGAATCAGTGGTGCGGGACGGTGACGAGGTGGTGGCGACCCTCTCAGACGGCACCGAAGTGCGTGGCTCACACTGTCTGATGGCCGTCGGTTCAATTCCCAACACCGAAGGCCTCGGTCTTGAGGATGCGGGAGTTGAGCTGACCGAATCAGGGCACATCCGGGTTAACCGTGTGGCGCGCACCAGCGTGCCAAATATTTACGCGGCCGGTGACTGCACATCGTTCTTCCCGCTCGCATCCGTGGCGTCAGCCCAGGGGCGCACCGCGGTGTTCCACGCCCTCGGTGACCAGGTGCGACCGATCGGGCTGCGGAACGTGGCCTCGAACATCTTCACTTACCCCGAAATTGCCACCGTTGGTTGGCAGCAAAAAGACATCGAAGAGGGCACCCGCGAGGGCAGCGTCTACAAGATCGACCTGGCCAGCAACCCGCGCGCCAAGATGCAGGGGTTCCGTGACGGTTTTGTCAAGCTGATCGCCGATAATAACCTTGGAACCATCATTGGTGGTGTGATCGTGGCGCCGCGCGCATCCGAGCTGGTGTTGGCACTGTCGATTGCGATCGAGCAGCGCTTGACCGTTGACGAATTTGCGAGCTCGTGGGCCGTATACCCGTCACTATCCGGGTCGATTGTGGATGCATCCCGTGCGATGCACGTGGTCGACCGCAACGCGTAGCACTCCGGCTGGTTGCGCTGATTGGCCTGCTGACGCCATTCAGCAGGTAGTCAGCGCATTCCCAGCCACAAACTAAGTGAACGGTGTTTATAATCGTTTGAGTGGCCGGATGCGGTCACGCCTGTCGCCGACGCCAGGCCGGTCGGATCGACACGAAACGAATCAAATTCGAATCTTTTAGCCGCAGGCCGGGCATGAAAGAGGAACTCTTATGGGTACCCCAATCAACGTCGAACGCATCGAAGAACTGATCAAGGTCGAGGAAGAGAAGCTCAACGCCGCAACGCAGAAGTCGAAGGAATTCTACGAGGCTGCACAGAAGCACCTCTCGGGCGGTGTCGCCTCGTCGTACCAGCTCCACGAGCCGTGGCCCATCTACGTCGAAAAGGGTGAAGGCCCCCGCATCTGGGACGTCGACGGCAACGAATACTACGACTTCCACAACGGCTTCGGCTCGATGGTGCAGGGTCACGCACACCCCGCCATCGGTAAGGCTGTTGCCGACCGTTACCCCATGGGTACGCACTTCGCTGCTCCCACCGAGGACGCCATCGTCGTCGGTGACGAGCTCGCCCGCCGTTGGGGCCTGCCGAAGTGGCGCTACACCAACTCGGGTTCGGAATCGACCATGGACGCGATCCGCATCGCCCGCGCCCACACCGGTCGCGACACCGTGATGAAGATCTTCGGTTCGTACCACGGTCACCACGACACCGTCATGGTTGACATCGGCTGGATCCCCGAGCAGGAGATTGGCCCCCGCGACAACTACAAGTCGATCCCCTACGGCGCCGGTGTGCCGCAGGCAACCGTCGACATGACCGTTGCTGTGCCGTTCAACGACGCAGACGTCATGGAGAAGCGCATCGAAGACCTCAAGGCTGAGGGCCGCCTCCCCGCCTGTGTGATCATGGAAGCCGCCATGATGAACCTCGGTGTGGTGCTGCCCGAGCCCGGTTACCTCGAGCGTGTGCGTGAGATCACCAAGAAGCACGGCATCGTCCTCATCTTCGACGAGGTGAAGACCGGTCTGTGCATCGCTCCCGGTGGTGCAACCGAGAAGTTCGGTGTGAAGCCCGACATGGTGACCCTCGCCAAGGCCCTCGGTGGCGGTCTGCCCGCAGGTGCCATCGGTATGAGCGAAGAGGTTGCCGAGGTTGTTGAGAACGGCTCGGTGTACCAGGTGGGTACCTACAACGGTAACCCGCTGACCCTCGCCGCTGCTCGCGCTTCGCTGCTCGACGTGCTCACCGACGACGCCTACGCGCACCTCTCTCACCTCAACGACCGCATCCTTGCTGGCTGTAACGACGTCATCAAGCGCTACGACCTGATCGCCTACACCGTGGGTATCGGCTCGAAGGGCTGCGTGGTGTTCTCGGACAACAAGGTTGTCGACTACGAGTCGTACATGGAAAACGCCCGCACCGGTGGCCCCCTGGCCGACCTCGCATGGGTGTGGAACATGAACAACGGCATCTTCATGACCCCGGGTCGTGAGGAAGAGTGGACCCTCTCGGTTACCCACGACGACGCCGCTATCGACGCCTACGTCGAGGCCTTCGACTCGCTCGCAGCTGCTCTGCGCGCGTAGTTCTCGCCTCTTCGCAGCGACCCCGCCGGATGCTTGCCGGCGGGGTCGCCCGCGTTTCCGGGGGTGCTGCGCTGCTGCTGGGCCGGCGGGGCGCTGCCGCCGCCCCGCGCGCTGGGCGCGGCGCTGCTGCCGCCCCGCGCCTTTCTTCGGGTACACCGCAATTGCTGGGGTACACCGCTATATCGGTGGCTTTGCCTGTTTTCGGTGTACCCGAGCGAGAGGCGAGGGCGCTCGCCCCGCCGC
>NZ_JARBDD010000017.1:0-26932 GCF_036577665.1 Gulosibacter sp. GYB002
CGCGGGCGGAGAGAGCGGGGCGCGCGGCGGCGCGGGCGCGAGGCGGGGCGCGCCCGGGCGGCGCGGCGCATGCGAAAACGCCGGGGCGCTCCGCAAAAAGCGTTGCCCCGGCGTTTTCGCAGAGCGTAGAGCAGTGCCCCGCGGCCCCGGCGTTCGCGCAGCGCGCTACGCGGTCACGAGCGTCAGGCCGTCGTTGTCGGTGGCCACCGACACACGCACGGTGTCGCCGTCGTGCACCTTGCCCGCCAGCAGCGCCCGCGCGAGCCGGTCGTCGATTTCGCGCTGCATCAGGCGACGCAGCGGACGCGCCCCGTAAATCGGGTCGTAACCGCGCTCGGCAAGCCACTCGCGCGCATCCGCATCCACCTGAATCTGCAGCCGCCGCTCGGCCAACCGCTGCTCGAGCTTCTGCACCCCGAGCGCCACGATCTGCGCGAGCTGCTCGGGCGTGAGCGCATCGAAAACCACCAGCTCATCGAGCCGGTTGATGAACTCGGGCTTGAACGCCTGCCGCACCGCCGACATCACTGCCTCGTGCTTCTCGTCGGCCGCAAGCAGCGGGTCGACCAAAAATTGCGATCCGAGGTTTGAGGTGAGAATCAGCAGCGTGTTGCGGAAATCAACCGTCCGCCCCTGCCCATCGGTGAGCCGCCCATCATCGAGCACCTGTAGCAGCACGTCGAACACTTCGGGGTGTGCTTTTTCGATCTCGTCGAACAGCACCACCGAGTAGGGGCGTCGCCGCACGGCCTCGGTGAGCTGACCACCCTGTTCGTAGCCGACGTATCCCGGAGGCGCACCAACCAGGCGCGACACCGAGTGTTTTTCGCCGTATTCCGACATGTCGATGCGCACGATCGCGCGCTCATCATCGAAGAGCAGTTCGGCGAGCGCCTTCGCGAGCTCGGTTTTACCCACGCCAGTGGGACCGAGGAACATGAACGATCCGGTGGGGCGCGAGGGGTCGCTCACCCCGGCACGCGACCGGCGAATCGCATCCGATACCGCCGTGACGGCGGCATCCTGCCCGATCACGCGCTGGTGAAGTTCGCTTTCAAGGTTGAGCAGCTTTTCGCGCTCCGACTGCATGAGCTTCCCCACCGGGATGCCGGTCCAGGCGGCAACGACCTCGGCTATATCGGTGTCGGTAACGTGGTCGTTCACCATCCGACCCTCGTTCGTCTCGGCGGCTTCGGCCTGCTGCAATCGCGTTTGTAGCTGCGGAATTTCACCGTAGAGGATGCGGCTGGCCTGTTCGAGTTTGCCTTCTCGCTGTGCCAGTTCGGCGCGGCGGCGGGCGTCGTCGAGTTTGGTTTTGAGTTCACCCACCTCGTTGAGCTCGGCTCGTTCGCTATCCCATCGCGCCTGCAGTTCGTCGACGTGTGCCTTGAGTTCGGCCATGTCTTCTCGCAGCTGGGCGAGACGCTCTTTGGATGCGTCATCGTGCTCTTTTTTGAGCGCGAGTTCTTCGAGCTTCATGCGGTCGAGCTGGCGACGCTCGGTGTCGAGCTCCACCGGCGACGAGTCGATCTCCATCCGCAGTCGCGAGGCAGCCTCGTCGATCAGGTCGATCGCCTTGTCTGGCAGTTGGCGGGATGGAATGTACCGGTTTGACATGGATGCGGCGGCCACCAGGGCGCTATCGCTAATGGCTACCTTGTGGTGCGCCTCGTAGCGTTCCTTGAGTCCCCGCAGAATCGCGATGGTGTCTTCAACGCTCGGTTCGCCGACGAACACCTGCTGGAAGCGGCGTTCGAGCGCCGAATCGGTTTCGATGAACTCGCGGTATTCGTTGAGCGTGGTGGCGCCAATGAGCCGCAGTTCACCGCGGGCGAGCATCGGTTTGAGCATATTGGATGCGCTGACGCTCGATTCGCCGCCGCCGGCACCCATGAGCGTGTGCAGCTCATCGATGAAGGTGATGATTTCGCCTTCGGCGTCGGTGATTTCTTTCAGCACGGCCTTCATCCGCTCTTCAAATTCACCGCGGTATTTCGCGCCGGCGAGGATGGCGGAGAGGTCGAGTGAGATGAGTCGTTTGTTTTTGAGTGATTCGGGGACGTCACCGGCGACGATTCGCTGGGCGAGGCCCTCAACGACGGCGGTTTTACCGACGCCGGGTTCACCGATGAGCACCGGGTTGTTTTTGGTGCGCCGGGTGAGCACCTGGCTTACTCGACGGATTTCGGCGTCGCGGCCGATAACCGGGTCGAGTTTGCCTGATCGAGCGACCTCGGTGAGGTCGATACCGAATTGTTCGAGTGCGCTCTTGCTCTGTTCGTCAGGAGCCTGCACCCCCTGCATATTGGCCATGCTGGTCTCCTTTCGCTGGCCGTCCGTACAAATTGATCTGCCGACCAGCGCCTGCATCCAAACCCTGAGTCGATCTGACTCAAGTTTAGATCTATCCACAGCCTGTGGAAACTTTCCGCCAGCAATCACAGCCAACACACAGGTTTCACCACAACAGCCGCACCGAAACTCGCCCGGAAAGCAACAAAACCCTGCTGAGCAGGGTTTTGTTGCGCAATCCACTGACACGCGATGCACGAAGCACCCACGCATGACCGCGTCCATTTTCTCACAAACCGGCGCACCAGCGCTCACGTTTGCGCGCACAGAACACCGCAACTCTAGACCTTTTGTTAACCTCATGTTAACCTAAAGTTAACCGGGAGTCCGTCTCGGTGGCCGCAAACTCGGCCAGTCGGTTATTCCGAAACTACATCGGTCGTTCCGACAGACAAAGTTAGGAGGCGAAAATGCCTGAAGTCCACAGCAAGATGAGTGTCCACAACGACACCGTTACAACAGTGCTCTCCGCCGAATCGCGGTTGAGTCGCGAGGTCCTCTGGCGCGCCATCGTTATGCCCGATCAGCTCCGTCACTGGCTCGGCCACGTTGCCGAACCCCTGACCGAAGGCACCGAATTTGTGCTGAGCTACCTCAACGGCAGCGACCACCGGGTCGTCGGCACGGTTACTCGCGCTGATGAACCGAGCACCCTTGAATTCACCTGGCGCTTCAACGGCGGCTCCGAGTCGCAGGTCCGCGTCGACCTCGAAGAGACCGACTCGGGCACCAAGTTCACTCTCACCCGCACGGGTGTAGAGGTCGAACAGGCCGCGGCTGATGCAGCTAGCTGGCACGCCCAGATCGACTTCCTGTCGTTCTGGCTGCACGACCGCATTGCCCTGGGTGCCGCCCTGCGTGAGCGCCGCAACGAACTCATCGGCCAGTACGAGGCCGAGGTTGCGAACGCCCTCTGCGAGCGCGTCTAAACTCCTTCGGGTATGACCCGATGCACGCAGCGCATGTGCTCAACGTCCGAGCACATGCGCTGTTTGCTTTCGTGGCCCAGCCAGCGCCAAGCCAGCGCCCCGCCTACTTCAGCAGCTCAGCGATAGCGCGCACCGGAATCGGCAGCCAGTCGGGGCGGTGCTGCTTTTCATACAGCGCCTCATACACGGCCTTGTCGAGCTCGTAGGCGCGCAGCAGCACTTCGCGGCCGCGAGCCTGCGCCCCGGTGAGCGAACCGGCATCAGCGGCGTTGCTGCATCCGGCTCGGTATCCCTCCAAAAACGCCTTCCGCGCCACCTGCGCCCACTCTCGCGCATATTGCGACTGCCCCGACCCCACCGCGAGCGCACCCGCAACGTAGTCAAATGAGCGCAGCATCCCGGCCACATCGCGCTGCGGCACATCGGGTGCGCAGCGGTCGGCGAGCGGGCGCAGCGGCTCTCCCTCGAAGTCGAGCAGCACCCAGCCACGGTCGGGCACAGCGAGCACCTGCCCAAGGTGATAGTCGCCGTGGATGCGCTGCAGCTGCGGCCATTCGACCCCGGCGGCTTCGTCGTATACGGCGTTAATCTGGTCGGCATATTGGCGCAGTTCGGGTACCGCTTCGGCTGCCATGCGGTAGCGGTCGCGCATCTGGTTGATCGCATCCCGCACAATGGCGCGGCCGGGCTGCACGGTTGGCATGACCCGCTGCAGCACATCGTGCACCTCGGCGGTTGCTTCGCCCAGTGAGTGCGCCAGCTGCGAAAAATCGTCGCCGCGTTCTGCGGCACGCAGCGCGACGCGCCACGCATCCTCAACACCGAAAAAATATTCGGCCGCAAAGGCGAGGTGTCCCGAAACCTGTTGTCCACTGGGGTCGGGCCACACGCCCGCGAGCGCACCGAATGCCGGCGGCACCCGATACGAACCGGATGCGGCGATCGCGGTTTGCAGCACCACATCGGGATTTTCTCCGGGGTGCAGGCGTCGGAAAATTTTGATGATGAGCGGGGATGCGGCGCTACCGTCACCCGCGCGGAATTCGCAAATGATTGAGGTGTTGGATTGTTCGCCCTGCAACACTCGCGAGCTCACAAATTGCCCGACCGTGGCTCCCGGCATTGGCTGCCCGTAGGCGCGCACCGATTCGTTTTCGCCGGCGAGTTCTTGTTCGTCGGCGATAGCTTTGATGAGCGCGCCCACGAAGGCGGGGTCGTGGCAGCCGTCGACCAGCGCGGCCCGGCCGCCGTGTTCGCGCACCGGCCCGATAAAGCCGAGCGCCTCTACTTCGGCGTCGACATCGCGTACTACGAGCGGCACCTGGTAGCTGGCGTCGGTGGCGGCGTCATAGACAATTGCCACGGTGATTAGCCGCACCTGGTCGAGACCGGATGTGGTGAATTCAAAACTCCCCAGTAGCCGCAGTTTTGCGGGTGTCGTTGATGCCGCGTACCAGCGCTGTTTGGGCATCCATTCGGCCAGTAGGTCGAGCACCTGTGACATATGTCTCCTTGGTCGGGGGTTTTCAGGTTATCGCTCAATTGCTGGCAGCAGCGTGTGCCGGAGGGGCTGTGGCGTACGCTTTTTGACATGGTGCTGCCACAGGTGTGTGTCACGTATTTGCTGCGTGAGTCGGAGGGTGTGCTCGAGGTGTTGCTCGGCAAAAAGCGGCGCGGGCTGGGTGTGGGCAAGCTCGTGGGGCTGGGTGGCAAGCTGCATCCCGGCGAGCATCCGCGCAGCGCGGCGGTGCGTGAGATCGATGAGGAGTCGGGCCTGTTTGTGGCAAAAGAGTCGCTGCAACCGGTGGGGATGCTCACGTATTTGTTTCCCACGAAGCCGGCCTGGTCGCAGGAGTCGTGGGTGTATTTGTGTCGCGATTGGATTGGCGAGCCGGTTGATTCGGATGAACTCTCGCTGAGTTGGTATTCGGTGGCGAAATTGCCGCTTGGCGAGATGTGGTCGGATGCACAGTTTTGGTTGCCGGCGGCGTTGCGCGGCACGTTCACGCGCACGAGCTTTGTGTTTGGTGCGGATTTGTCGACGGCGGTGGCCTGCGATAATCCCGATTTTGGGCTGCCGGCGGTGCCGCCGCCCGGTTCGCTCACCGGCGAGTGAGCGTTACCGCTTCCGGTCAACCGCGCTCGCAGTCTGCCGCGCGCTGCGGGTGACGATGAATTTTGCATTTGCCGCCAGCTGTTCGGTTGGCCCGACAAGCCGCTCGAGCTGCGGTCGGTGCCGCAGATGCGAGTTGAACACGGTGTAAAGCTCACCGCCGGGTTTAAGCAGTCGGGCCGCGGCGGCGAACAGGTGGTTGGCCATGGTGCGGTCGACTTCGCGGCCCTCGTGAAATGGCGGGTTGAGCAACACCAGGTCGGCGCACGCATCCGGTAGTCCGGCGCCGGCGTCGGCGCGGTGGGCGGTTACGGTCACCCCGTTTGCGGCGGCGGTGGCGGTGGCCGAGCGCACTGCGGCCGCTGAACGATCGGTGGCGATGATGCGGGCTGCGGGCCAGTTGCGGGCCGCCCAGCTGGCGAGGATGCCGGTGCCGCAGCCAAGGTCGATGACGGTGCTCGGTTCGGTGGCGGGTGGTGCGGTTTCGAGGGTTTCGAGGGTTTCGAGCAGCAGCCTGGTGCCGATATCGAGTTTGGCGCCGGCAAAAGCGCCCCCGAACGCGCACACCGTGAGGTCGAGTTCGGCGATTTGCGCGGTGGCGGGGATGCGCGGCGGCTGGTTTGTGAGCGCATCGCTCGCCACCAGGGCCCGCGATTTCCGGTAGCCGAGGGATGCGCGCACCCGCGCGTAGTGCTGCTCGAGCACCTCGTTCATCGAGCGGGTGAGGTGTTTTTCGCGGGCGCCGAGGATCACGCGCGCTGCGGGCAGTTGGCGGGCGAGCTCCTGTGCCTGTTCGGCAAGTTCGGCGAGCGATTTGGGCAGCAGCCCCACCGCGAGCGCGACCGTCTCGCCAGCATCCGCATTGTCAACCGAGTCAGAACCGCCAAGCTCGGTCAGCTCCCGCTCGATAGCGCCCTCGGGCAGCGGCATGGTGAACCCGGTGTCGCAGCAGGCGATCACCCGTTCGGCGCCGGCCGCGAGGGTGGCTCGCACCAGCTGGGCGTCGGGTTCGTCGAGCACCACGACCGTGCCGTTGATCCCACCGGTTGCTGCGGCCTCGCGCAGCACCACGTCGATCGGGCCGGGCACAGTCAGCTGAGTTGTCACAGATGACAAGGTACCGGCAGCGCCGCTGGATGCGGCGAACTAGGCGATTGTTTCGGGCTCTGCCTCGGGCTCGGGTCCAATCGTGAACTCGCGGCCGCTGATCGAATCGATTTCGAGCACGGCGATGTGTTCTTTCACGGTGGGCAGCAGCGGTTGCGGCTTGATGCTGCCGAGCTCGGCGAGTTCTGCATCCGTTTCGATCAGCCGCGCTTGCCCGCGCGCCACAACGCTCCAGGCGTGTGCGTCGATGAGTTCGTCGACCTCGAACAGCACCTCTTGGGCTGCGATAAATCCGGCGAGTTTTGTTCCGGGTGCCGTGCGGAACACGATGCGTTCGCCGTCGGTGTCGTAGTTGACCGGGAAGACTTCGATGATGTCGCCAACTCGTTCGATCACTCGACCCAGTCGCTGCGTTTTTAGCAGTTCTTTGGCGCGTGCTTCTGAAAGTACCTGCAGTGGTTCTTGGTTGTCGGCCATGGCTTTAGCTTGGTACTGCAGGCTGAAAACTTTACGTTACCCGGGCCGCTTAGCATGGATGAAATGTGCGCCGCATCCGTGACGGCACACCTGTTGATACGGCACTACGGGAGATTCACTTGAAGATCGCAATTCTCGGTGGCGACGGCTTCTGCGGCTGGCCCACCTCGCTCCACCTGTCGAACCTCGGCCACGATGTGGTGATTGTCGATAATCTGTCGCGTCGCCGCATCGATGACGAACTTGGCGCATCTTCGCTCACCCCGATTGCCAGCATCGAAGAGCGTGTTGCCACCTGGCGCGAGCTCACCGGCAAGTCGCTCGAGTTTGTCAATATTGATGTGGCGCAAGACTATGACGCGCTGCTCGCATTTTTTGTCGACCAGTCGATTGACGCGGTGGTGCACTTTGCCGAGCAGCGCGCCGCCCCCTATTCGATGAAAAACTCGACCACCAAGCGCTACACGGTCGATAACAACATCAACGCGACCAACAATGTGCTCACCGCCATTGTCGAATCGGGTCGTGACATTCACCTCGTGCACCTCGGCACTATGGGCGTGTACGGCTATGGCACCGCGGGGATGAAAATTCCCGAGGGCTACCTCACCATTCAGGTCATGAGTGATGAGGATGCGGACGGCAACCCGACCGAACAGCACCTGGTGAGCCAGGAGATCCTCTACCCCACCAACCCGGGTTCGGTGTATCACCTCACCAAGGTGCTCGACCAAAACCTGTTCGCCTACTACGCGAAGAATGACCGGCTGCGCATCACCGACCTGCACCAGGGCATCGTGTGGGGCACCAACACCAAAGAAACCGCGATGGATGAACGGCTCATCAACCGTTTTGACTACGACGGCGACTATGGCACCGTGCTCAACCGATTTTTGATGCAGGCGGCCGTTGGCTATCCGCTCACCGTGCACGGCACCGGTGGCCAGACGCGCGCGTTCATCCACATTCAAGACACGGTGCGCTGCATCCAGATCGCGCTCGAAAACCCGCCGGCAGCTGGCGATCGGGTGATGATTTTTAACCAGATGACCGAAACTCACCGGGTGCGCGACCTGGCGGCACTGATCGGGAAGATCGCGGATGCGAAGGTTGAGAACGTGCCGAACCCGCGTAATGAGGCGGCCGAGAACGAGCTGCACGTGGTGAACGAAACGTTCATCGACCTGGGGCTCAACCCCACGAAGCTTGCCGAGGGCCTGCTGCTCGAGGTCACCGATATTGCTCGCAAGTACGCCGACCGCGCAGATCTATCGAAGATCCCGGCTCGCTCGCTGTGGACAAAGAACCAGCATGCCGGTGTGCCCGAGTCGGTGGCACAGGCGGCAGAAAACAAGTAGTCGCCCATGCGGATCGCGCTGTTCACCGAGGTCTTCCTGCCGAAGATCGATGGTGTGGTGACCCGCGTGCTGCGCACGATCGAGCAGCTCACGGCCCTGGGCCACGAGGTGCTGGTGTTCGCACCGGGCCACCCGCCGTCGAACTATGCCGGTGCGCGGGTGGTGCCGGTGAACTCGGTGCCGATGCGGCCCTGGTATCCCGAGTTGAAGCTCGGGCTGCCCACGCCGAATATTGCGCGCGAGGTTGAAGAGTTCGCTCCGCATGTGGTGCACCTGGTGAACCCGGTGGTGTTGGCCGCATACGGGGCGCTCTCGTCGACGCGGCGCGATCTGCCGATGCTCGCTTCGTTTCACACCGACACCCCACAGTATGCGGATGCACTGGGGCTCGGCCGGATTCGTAGGGCCGGCACCGCCTATCTCAAGTGGATTCATAATTTGGCCGAGGTGAACCTGTGTACGTCGCCGCAGATGGTGGCTCGCGCTGAAGAGATCGGTTTTGAGCGGGTTGATCTGTGGCCGAAGGCAATTGACACGGTGAACTATCGCCCCGAGGCGGCTTCGGCGGGGATGCGCGAGCGGCTCACCGACGGGCATCCCGACGACAAGCTCATGATTTATGTGGGCCGGATGTCAAAAGAAAAGGATCTGCGCGAACTCTTGGAGCCGATCAAGCGGTTGCAATCGCGCGGGGTGCGGCTGGCGATGGTGGGTTCGGGCCCCGATCGTGACGAGCTGCAGGCCGAGTTCGCCGGCACTAACACGGTGTTTACCGGCTATATGTCGGGTGAAGATCTGGCTTCGGCGTTCGCTTCGGCGGATGTGTTTGCGTTCCCGTCGACCACTGAAACGCTCGGTTTTGTGGCGCTCGAGTCGATGGCTTCGGGCGTGCCGGTGGTGGGCGCCCGCGCGGGCGGTATTCCGTTTGCGGTGACCGACAACCATTCGGGGCTGCTGTTTGAGCCGGGTGACACTGACGATTTCACCGAGAAGCTCGAGCGGTTGTTGTTTGACGACCAGCTGCGTCACGAGATGGGTGTGGCCAGTCGCGCTGAGGCGCAGCAGCACTCGTGGCGTAGCGCCACCGAAAAGCTCGTGGAGTTTTATGAGCTGGCAATTTCGCGCCACTGGCAGCGCGCGCACCTGCTCGACACCTATTCAATTCCGATGCGCTTTTTTGGTCGGCCGATCCCCCGCCCCACCGATCTCAACCCCGCTCTCACCGGCGATCCCGCATCCGCCAACTAGCCTCAAACGCATGGGGCCCACGGCTTTAAGCCGTGGGCCCCATGCGTTTGCTCAGACTGAAGACCTACTCTTCGACGAGGGTGAACTCGACGTCGTTTTTGAGGTGGTTTTCAAAGTCGCTCTTCGAATACGATGGCCAGTCACCCGAGCTGGCGCCGGTGCCGCTCATATCTCCGCAACCGGCGATGAACACCACCGAGTCTTCCGACTCGGGGAATACCCGCATCGCCAGCCAGAACTCGCCCGACACCTCGTCGCTTTCGCCCTTGGCGGTGGCCAGCTGGAATTCGACCGGGATGCCGTTGGTGTCTTCGAGAGTGATGGTGCCCTCGATCTTTTTTTCCATCCCCTCGGGCATCGAGCCGCTGTTCACCAGGTCTTCAAATGCTTCTTCGCGTGATTTGCCCTCGAAGTCGGTCGGATCGAATGACTGCAGGTTTCCAAACGCGAAGCAGGTGTTGTCGTCGTTCATCGCGGTGAACGATCCGGGGGTTTCGTATCCCGAGAGGGTGTAGTCGCCGGTGTATTCGATCGACATATCGGCGATACCGGTGTCGGCGTCGAGGCTGTATTTGCCCGCCCCGCCACCGAACAGCGCCATACCGCCGAAAATACCGCCCACAATCAGGGCAACGGCGGCAACCGCTACGACGGCCCACACCCACGGGCTGGTCTTTTTATTACCGCGCTGGGGTGGTTGCTGGCCGTAACCACCCTGTGTTGGTTCCTGGCCGTAGCCGCGCTGGGGTGGTTGCTGGCCGTTGCCGGCAGGCTGACCGTAACCGCCCTGTGTTGCTGGCTGGCCATAGCCGGCCTGGGCTGGCTGCTGGCCATAGCCACCCTGCGCTGACTGCTGCGGTGCGCCGCCATTGGGGTTTTGCTGGGGCGGCTGACCGTCACCGGCGGGTGGGAACTGGTTCGACACGGGATCTCCTTCACGTTGCTGACTCACATCAAACGCTGCGGCGACCCTACCGACCCCGCCTTACCGCGAGGGTGAAATCTCCCCACTCGACGGCAAATGTCATTCGCTAGAACGAAAGGGCCCACGGCTTCAAACCGTGGGCCCTTGACGTTTTTGTCGAGTGAAGATCTACTCCTCGGTGAGGGTGAACTCGACGTCGTTCTTGATGAAGTCTTCGAACTCACCCTTCGAGAACGAGGGGTCTGACGAGCTGCCGCCGCCGTAGCCACCGAGGTCGGCGCAACCGGCCATGAACATCAGCCCGTCTTCCGAGTCTTGGAACACGTGCATGGCAACCCACATCTCGCCCTTGAACTGGGCAGAGTCGCCCTTGATGTTAGCGAGCTGGAATTCGACATCAATACCCTCGGTGTCTTTCAGGGTGATGGTGCCCTCGGTCGAGATTTCCATGCCATCGGGCATACCCTCGCCTTTGAGCTGCTCCTGGATCGCCTCGTCCATCGACTTGTCTTCGAGCACGCTCACGTCAATGGTCGAGAACTCGCCCCCTACGTAGCACGACATGTCACTATTCGAGGCGCTGAAGCTCGATTCGCTGCCGTAGCCACCGTCGTCGTAGTCACCGTTGTACTTGAGTGTCACATCGGCGATACCGGTCTTGGAGTCGACACCGTACTTGCCGCCACCGCCGCCGAACAGGGCCATGGCACCGAACACACCGCCGACGATGAGGGCAACCGCAACAACCGCGACGACGATCCACACCACCGGGCTGGTCTTCTTCTTGCCGCCCTGCTGGGGCTGCTGACCGTAGCCGCCCTGCTGGCCGTAGCCGCCGTAGTTTTGCTGCTGCGCGTAGGCACCGTAGCCGGCCTGCGCATCCTGACCCTGCTGACCGTACGAACCGTAACCCTGCTGGCCCTGCTGGCCATACGAGCCATAGCCGCTCTGGCCCTGCTGACCCTGGTTGCTCTGCTGACCGTACGACCCGCCGTAGCCCTGCTGGCCCTGCTGGCCACCCTGGTCACCGTACGAGCCGTAGCCGCTCTGGCCGCTCTGCTGGTTCTGCTGGCCACTCTGGTCGCCGTACGAGCCATAACCGGGCTGCGCATCCTGACCCTGCTGGCCGTACGAACCATAGCCGCTCTGGCCCTGCTGGTTCTGCTGGCCGCCCTGGTCGCCGTACGAACCGTAACCGGGCTGCGCATCCTGGCCACCCTGCTGGCCGTACGAGCCGTAACCCTGCTGGTTGTAGTTCGACTGCGACTGGTAGCCCTGGTAGCCCGGAGTCGAAGCACCGTATCCGCTGTTCGACTGGTCGCCGCCGTAGGGCTGGTTCTGGTTCTGCTGTCCGTCGCCGGTGGGCGGGAACTGGTTCGACATTCCTTCTCCTCTGCGTCGAGCCGCTTTTCGCTGACATGAACGGCGTCGTCGTGAACGGTGTCGTCATTGCTGACTGCGTCAAGTGTCGCCTTAACTGGTGTGACGTTACCCGACAAATGTGTCATCTGCGTGACTAGCGGGTGTATCGCGGCAATTTTTTGGAAATATCCCTCGTTTGCCGTATTTCTCGGCCGCTCAGCTAGGGAGTCGGGTAGATGCGCACGAGCACATCGGTGAGCAGCTCGCTCATCCCCTCGAGCGAGGCATCCTCTTCATCGGCACACAGCAGGGTGAACAGCACATAGTCGCCCGAACCGGCAAACACCCGTGCGGCAGTGGCCGTGTACACCCCGTCCTGATATCCCTGCGGAAAATAGAGCAGTTCGGCGGTGGTGTGATCGGCGTCGATAACCACCTTCGTGCTGCCTTCGGCCTGCGATTTCAGGCCGCCAACCCGCATCACCTCGGCGGTTGCATCCGCGTCATTGTCAAAACGATCGAGGTCAATGTTGGTGCCGGCCACCGCACCTACCTGCCATGTGAAGGCGCACACATCCTCGCCATTAGCGGCGAGGCTCGCGTACTGCGGCCCCTGCCCGGTTTCGGGATCTGCCGCCACGACGTGCTGCCAGGTGTCGGAGCTGGGATCGAAGCGCACCCGCGGGCTCGCGCTGAGCGCGATGCGCTGCTCGATTTGCAGATCGGGTTCGAGTCGTTGAAATCCGAGCCAGAACGCCAATGCCACGGTCGACAAGAACACCACTGTGCCGATCACGGTAATGACCGGCACGTTGCGCGGGTTTTCTTTGGGTCGCGGGATGCGCGCGAACAGGTCGCCGATCACGCGGTTTCGTCTCGTTCGGGGGTTTCGGGATGCGATTTACTCGCGTCGGTTGCCTGGCCGGCCGCGGCGACCGCATCCGCCGAATCGGCGCCGTTATCGGCGCTGTCGTCATCGTCATCGAGCTTCGGTTTTGAGTCGAGCAACAGCCCGATCCACTGCTTATCGGGGTCGGCGTCGATGAGCACGGCCTTCACAAACAGCGTCGCCGGCAGCGCCAGTAGCGCACCCACCGGCCCCAGCGCAAACGCCCACACGAGCAGCGAAATAAACGACACCGTCGGGGTCACGCCCACCGCATCCCCGGCAACCTTCGGTTGAATAAGCGATTGCAGCACGAAGTTGATGAGCGACCAGACCACGATCACCAGCAGCGCACTCATCGGACCGTTCGCGAGCAGCGCCATCAGCGCCGGCGGAACCAGACCGATAACGAACCCGATATTGGGGATGTAGTTGGTCAAAAACGAGAACACACCCCACACCAGCGCCAGCGGCACCTGCATGAATTCGAGCGCGATCACATCCAGCACCGCCACGATCACACCGAAAAGCGTGGTCACCACCCAGTAACGGCTCACTCCGCGCGAGAACGTGTCGAGGGCGCTACCGGCATTGGGGCGCACCCGACGGATGGCACGCATCCGTGGTTCAAAGCTGATGGCGTCGAAGAAGATGAAAAAGATGACCACCAGCAGCGTGGTCAGCAGTGCTGCGACGCCGCCAATATTCGATGCCAGCCCCTGCAACATCCCCACAATCGCGCTCGGTGAGAACGCCTGCTGGGCCTGTCGCAAAATCTCATCCTGGGTGATGCCGAAGGTGCCCAGCCACTCGATGAGCGAGCTGTAGAGGTCACCGAATTGGGTGGAGTATTTCGGTAGCTCTTGGATGAGCACCGCCACCGACCAGATCATCAGTGCCACGAACGCGATAAGCAGCACATACACCGTTAGCGCACCGATGATGCCGGCGAGGATGCGCGGCAGTCCGCGGCGAATCAGCCAGTGCATCAGCGGGGCTACGGCGAGCACGAGGTTGAGGCCCAAAAATACCGGGGTGACAAATGACGCCACCTGCTGCAGCGCCACCAGCCCGATGACTGCGAGTACGAAAGCGGCGAGGATGTAGAACGCGCGAGGATGCCGCTGGGTTACGGTTTCGCTCGTCGCTGCACTCATGTTTACCCTTCCGCGCGTCACTGCATCCGGGTGGTTGTGGTCATGCCGGATGCTCACCCTGCGAATTCTACGCGGGCGGTGGTGCGAATCCACCGCTGGCGGGTGGTTGCTGGCCGGGTGCGTAGTCGACGAATCGTGAGAGGTGGCCTTGGAAGAGCACGGTGACGGTATCGGTGGGACCGTTACGGTGTTTGGCGACGATGATGTCGGCCTCGTAGGCGCGCGGGTGGTCTTTGTCGTATGCACCTTCGCGGTGCAGCAGGATGACCATGTCGGCGTCCTGCTCGAGCGAACCTGACTCGCGCAGGTCGCTGATGGCGGGTTTTTTGTCGGCGCGCTGTTCGGAGTTTCGGTTGAGCTGCGACAGCGCGATAACCGGCACTTCGAGTTCTTTGGCGAGCAGTTTGAGGGCGCGCGAAAACTCGGAGACTTCTTGCTGTCGCGATTCAACGCGCTTACCCGAGGTCATCAGCTGCAGGTAGTCGATCACCACGAGTTTGAGGCCGACCTTTTGTTTGAGTCGGCGGCATTTGGCGCGGATTTCGACGAGCGTCATATTGGGTGAGTCGTCGATGTACAGCGGTGCATCCACGATTTGCCCCTGGGTGCGGGCGATGTTTTGCCAGTCTTCGTCGGTGACTTTGCCGGTGCGCAGCGATTGCAGTTTCACGCTGGCTTCGGCCGAGAGCAGACGCATGGCAATTTCGGCGCGGCTCATTTCGAGCGAAAAAAAGATCGTTGGCAGCTGGTTGTGCACTGCGGCTGAGCGGGCGAGGTCGAGCGCGAAGGTCGATTTACCCAGACCGGGCCGGGCGGCGATGATGATGAGCTGGCCGGCGTGCAAGCCGTTGGTGAGCGCATCGAGGTCGCGGAATCCGGTGGGGACGCCGGTGAGTTCGCCGCCGCGGTTTTGGGCGGCTTCAATTTCGTTTTGGGCGTCGCCGAGGGCGATGCTCAGCGGCACATAGTCTTCGGTTTCGACGCCGCCGGTGACGCCGTATATTTCGGCCTGGGCCTGGTTAACGAGTTCAACCACTTCGCCTTCGGCTCCGTAGCCCATTTGCACGATGCGGGTGCCAGCTTCGACCAGGCGGCGCAGCACGGCGCGTTCGGCGACGATGCTGGCGTAGTAGCCGGCGTTGGCGGCGGTGGGCACAATGCCGGCGAGGGTGTGCAGGTATTCGGCGCCGCCGGCGCGCTGCAGGTCGCCGGTTTTGGTGAGCTGGTCGGTTACGGCGATGACGTCGGTGGGTTCGCCGGCCGCGTAGAGGGTTTGGACGGCGTCGAAGATGATTTCGTGTTTGGGCACATAGAAGTCGACGCCGCGAACACTTTCGACCACATCGGCTACCGCATCCTTTGACAACAGCATTCCGCCCAGTGCCGATTGTTCGGCGAGCAGGTCGTGTGGTGGGGTGCGAACGCTCTCGTGGTCGTCGCGCGAGCTGTTGTCGCCGGTGTGGGTGTTGAAGTCTGTGAGCGTCATTTTGGGGTTGAACCGTTCTTGTGCACTGAGCGAACCATACGACGATTTTCGCGATTCCACGAGTCGGCCTGTGGATAACTTGTGGAGGAAATGCAAACAACTTGCGGCATCAATGTGGATAACCTTCGCGGTCCTGTGGATGCATCCTGAATACTCTTCAAAATATCCCGTCTGACCGGGGATTATTTTAACTTATGAGCCGATCTAAACTACCTGAAGTTGAGCTTGAAGGTTCGCTTTTTTGGCCGGATGGAAAACTTTTTGCGGATTTTTCCCACAGCCGTATTGACAGTTATCCACAGATCTGCAACAAAAACGGTGCGGGTCGCATCCCCCATATCAGGATGCGGCCCGCACCGTTTTTGATGCGCGTAGCGATCAGGCTAGCGAGCCTGGATCACCTGCAGCTTCGTGTTGGCCTCAATGTCGTTACCGAGCTTCACGATGATGAAGTGGTCACCGAGGGTCTTCACCGGAGCCGGGAAGATCACCTTGCGCTTGTCGATGGTGCCGATGCCCTGCTCGGCAACGGCGTCAGCGACGTCGGCAGGGCGAACCGAGCCGAACAGACGGCCGTCGGCGCCAGCCTTGACGTAGACCTTGACGATCGCGGCTTCGAGCGAAGCCTTGAGTGCCTTGGCGTCTTCGACAGTCTTGAGCTCGCGGGCCTCGCGTGCCTTACGCAGCGCAGCAACCTGCAGCTCGCCGCCGCTGGTCCAGTGCACGGCGTAGCCCTGCGGAACCAGGTAGTTGCGGGCGTAGCCGTTCTTGACCTCGACAACGTCGCCGGCCTCGCCGAGACCGTTCACTTCGTGAGTGAGGATAACCTTTGCCATTTTTGTATCCCCTTTCGCTTAGCGGCCCGAGCCGGCGTAGGGAAGCAGTGCCATTTCGCGAGCGTTCTTCACTGCGCGAGCAATGAGACGCTGCTCCTGAACCGAGACGCCAGTGATGCGGCGTGCGCGGATCTTGCCACGTTCCGAGATGAACTTACGGAGGGTTGCGACGTCCTTGTAGTCGATGACGCCAACCTTGATGTGCTTTGCGGGTGCGACGGGCTTAGCCTTGGCGCCGCGACCCTTGCGGCGGTCGCCGCTTGACTTTCCAGCCATGGTTGCGAATTCCTTTACTGAGTTTCTCTCACGCTCACCGCATCCGTTCATGGATGCGCGTGATGCGCTGCATAGGTGAACGAGCTCGACCTAGAACGGTGGCTCGTCGGTGAATCCATCCGACATTGGCGCGGCCCAACCGCCCTGCGACTGGCCGCCCTGCTGCGGCCGTGAGTTACCCCACGGTTCTTCCGCCTGCGGAGCCTGCTGCTGAGGAGGTGACTGCATCTGACGCTGCTGGCCACCGCCGTAGTTGCCGCCGCCGCTGGTCGATTTGGTGACCTGTGCGGTCGCGTAACGCAGCGAGGGGCCGATCTCGTCGATATCAAGCTCGAAGGTCGTACGCTTTTCACCCTCGCGGGTTTCGTACGAACGCTGCTTGAGTCGGCCCTGTGCGATCACTCGCATACCGCGAGTCATCGACGAAGCGACGTGCTCAGCAAATTCGCGCCATACGGATGCGCGGAGGAACAGTGCTTCGCCGTCTTTCCATTCGCCCGACTGGCGGTCGTACACCCGAGGTGTTGAGGCAATGGTGAAGTTGGCCACTGCCACGCCATTGGGTGTGTAGCGCAGTTCGGGGTCGGCGGTGAGGTTTCCCACCACGGTGATGATCGTGTCGCCTGCCATGTTGACTCCCTGATGTCGTCTGGATGCTGCTACAGCTGAAGGTAGCTGCTACGCCTCGGTGGCAGCTGCGTCGGCTTCAGCCTTGGCGGCCTTGAGTCGAGCGACAGCCTCTTCGGCACGCAGCACCTTGGTGCGCATGACGGCTTCCGAGAGCTTGAGCTGACGGTCGAGCTCGAGAGCTGCGTCGGGGGTCGAGGTGAAGTTGACGACGGCGTAGATGCCCTCGCTCTTCTTGTTGATCTCGTAGGCCAGCTTGCGGCGGCCCCAGATGTCGGTGTTCTCAATCGAGCCACCGCTAGTGCGGATCACATTGAGGAACTTGTCGAGGCTCGGTGCGACGGTGCGCTCGTCGATGTCGGGATCGAGGATCACCATGAGCTCATACTGATGCACGAGTAACCCACCTCCTTTGGTCTTGAACGGCTGCAGACGGTCTGCAGCAGGAGGGTTGTTGCATCGCTGCCACGGCACGGATGTGACGGGGCAACCTGTCGAGCGTAGCAGTTGCTACGCCCGACACGCCACCTATTTATCGGTTGATATTGCGAAACGGGATGCGGTCTACGCGACCTTGTCGGCCGCATCCTGTGCTTTTTGTAGCCCTTCTTTCACGGGAGTTTTGCCAAGGAAGACTTCCTTGAGCGGCGGAGTGAAGGCTTCAGCCTGGGCGCCGTAGTTTTTACCGATTACCGGCGGGAAGGGTTCGCGGCCTTCGAGCACTGTGAAGAAGGGGCTGGTGTCGACGCCCTGCTCTTGCCAGTAGGCGTCGTAGTCGGCGCGAGCGTCGGTTACTGCGGGGATCGCGGCGCCCGAGTCGGCGATGTATTTGGCGCCTTCGGCCGAGCCGAGCCATTCGAGCAGTTTTTGCTGCGCTTCGGGGTATTTGGTGTTGGTGTTTCCGGCCACGATCACCGCGGGGGCGGTGGTGCCCTTACCGGCGGGGCCGGCAGGGATTTCGGCGGTCTGCCATTCAAAGTCGGCGTTGTCGTTGACCTGCGCGAGGTTGTAGGTACCCGACTGGAATACGGCGAGCTTGCCCTGCAGGAACAGTTCGCGGGTGTAGTCGCCGTCGTCGTTGGTCGATTCGGCGGGCGGGGCTACGTGGTACTTGTTGATGAGGTCAACGATGTACTGGTAGGCCTCAACGGTCTTGGGGTCGGTGAAGGTGAGCTTGCTGCCGTCTTCGTTCTGGTAGGTGCCGCCGTTCGAGGCGATGTAGTTGAGCTGGATGTTTTGCAGCTCGAGTGCGGCGCTGTAGCCGTAAGTTTTGACTCGCTTCGGGTCGAAGTCGGGCGAGGCGGCGTTGTTGCCGTTTTCGTCGATGGTGAGTTTTTGCAGCAGCGGCAGCAGGGTGTCTTTTTCGGGGTCGGGGTTCCAGGCCGCGTTCGAGAGTTCTTCGGCGGTGACGCCGGCTTCGGCGAGCAGTTCGCTGTTGAGGTAGAGGCCGGTGCCGCCGTCGGTGAGCTGCGGAACGCCGTAGAGCGCATCCTCGTAGAGGTATTGCTGCACGGCCGATTCGGCCCAGCCTTCGCGGGCATCCTTACCGAGGGCGTCGTCGATGTTCACCAGTGATCCGGCCGCGGCATAGTCTTCGAAATAGGCGCCGTTGAGCCAGAAAAGGTCGTCGCCGCCGCCCGAGCCGACTTCGCTGCGCAGGGTGGTGAAGTAGTCGCTCCAGGGCACGACGTTGAGTTCGACGTCGATGCCGGGGTTGGCGTCTTCGAATGCGGCGATCGACTCTTCGTAAACGTCGGCGACTTTTTCGTCCCACAGGCGCAGGGTGATTTTTGCTTCGTCGCCGCCCGCGCTCGTGCAGCCGGCGAGGGCCAGCGCTGCGGCACCGGCAACCAGGGCTGCGGTGATCTTTCGAATGTTCATGTCAATTGCCTCCAAGTGGGTGGTACACCGCTGATTGTCACGCCGTCTTGGCCGCGAAACGCGGAGCATGAATAATCATGTTGCGCCTACAACTTATGATGGCGCATGGATTTTTGTCCATTGTGGCACTTTTCGGTACCGAGCGCGCAGATGCATCCGTTCGCATGTAGTTCGGCGTCATATTTCTCGGATGCGGCCCGCGCTCGCGGGCGTGAATCCCAGCCACTTTTCGGGTGCCAGAACTAGGGTTCAGGGCGACAGGCCATGCAACTCAAGGGGGAACGAAGATGTTTGGAAAAGAGTTCAAAGACCGCGTCGCACTCGTCACCGGCGGTGGCTCGGGCATCGGTGAGGCAACGTGCAAGCTGCTCGCCGAGTACGGCGTAAAGCTGGTTGTGTCGGATATCAACAAGGAGGGCGCCGAGCGCGTTGCCGGTGAAATTGAGGCGGCCGGCGGCACCGCGATTGCTGTTGTGGGCGACACCTCGTCGAAGGGAGACAACGAGCGCATGGTGCAGGCGGCCGTTGAGGCCTTCGGGCAGCTCAACTATGCAGTGAACAACGCGGGTATTGGTGGGCCGCAGGCACCCGCCGGTGAAACCGACCTCGAGGCGTGGGACAAGGTCATCGGCATCAACCTCAACGGCGTGCTGTACGGCATGCGCTACCAGATTCCAGAGATGCTGAAGGCGGGCGCCGACAAGTCGGCGATCGTCAACATGGCTTCCATCCACGGCACGGTGGCGGCCCTCGGTAATGGTGCGTACACCGCCGCCAAGCACGGTGTTGTGGGCATCACGAAAAACGCCGCCGCCGAGTACGGTCCCGAGGGTCTGCGCATCAACGCGGTGGGGCCCGCCTATATCGAGACTCCGCTGCTGCAGAACCTGCCGCCCGAGGCCTATGAGGCACTGAAGGGCAAGCACCCGCTGGGTCGTCTCGGACAGCCCGATGAGGTTGCGAAGCTCGTGGTGTTCTTGCTGTCGGACTACGCATCGTTCATCACGGGTAGCTACCACCTGGTTGACGGTGGTTACACCACGGTCTAAGCGATATGCGTCGTGCAGATGAGCGTCTGCACGGGCTGAACATAAGCGGCAGCCACCGCCCTGGCCATGCCTCACGCATGGCGGCGGTGGCTGCCTTTACTATCGGGTGGGACGAACCACCGCCGGTTCGCCCACCCGACCCGAAATGAGGCGTGTATGGCAAACGATTTCATTGCTGAACAGCGAGCCCGTGTTGAGCGGGCGCGTGAGTTTGCCGAGAAGTGGGCCGGGCGCGGCTATGAGAAGGGCGACACACACTCGTTTTGGCTTGAGTTGCTGCGCGATGTGGTGGGAATGGCGGATGTCACCACGAACGTGCGCTTTGAGCAGTCGACCAGCGAGCGCGGCTTTATTGACGTGGTGATTCGCGATGCCAAAACGGTGATCGAGCAGAAGTCGCTGGGGGTTGATCTCGATCGACCCGAGCTACGTCAGGGGGTGCCGGTTACGCCGTTTGAGCAGGCGAAACGCTATGCCGATTCGCTTCCCAATTCGCAGCGGCCCGACACGATCATCGTTTGTGATTTCGATCATTTCCGCATCCACGATCTTGATAGCCAACGGCCGGCCGAGAACTACACGGCGTTTCGCTTGGCCGAGCTGCCGGAACAGCTGCATCTGCTCGACTTTTTGATTGATCCGAAGCGGATGCGGCAGGCGCGTGAAGAGCGCGTCTCGCTGCAGGCCGGTGAGCTGATCGGCAAGCTCTACGAGATGTTGCGTGAGTGCTATATCGATCCCGATAGTGAGGCGAGCCGGCACTCGTTGAACGTGCTGTGTGTGCGGCTGGTGTTCTGCCTGTTTGCAGAGGACGCCGGGCTGTTCCCGAAGAACGCGTTTTACCGCTATTTCAAGGGGATGCCGGCGGCGCAGGTGCGCGGGGCGATGAAAGAGCTGTTCGCGCATCTGCGTGCAGCGCCTGAAGATCGCGACCCGTATGCGTCGGCGCAGCTGAGCGAGTTCCCGTATGTGAACGGTGGGTTGTTTGAGGCCGAGGTTGAGGTGCCGAACTTCACCGACGAGATCATGCAGGTGTTGCTTGAAGAGGTGAGCAGCGACACCAACTGGTCGGAGATTTCGCCGACGGTGTTTGGTGGTGTGTTCGAGTCGACGCTGAACCCCGAAACTCGCCGCTCGGGTGGGATGCATTACACCTCGCCCGAGAACATTCACAAGGTTATCGACCCGCTTTTTCTTGACGGGCTCACCGCCGAACTCGAGTCGATTGTGGGCAACACCGCGCAGGGTGCGGGTAACCGGGCCAAGGCGCTGCGCCGCTTCCACGACAAGATCGCCTCGCTGACGTTTTTCGAAACTTTCATGCCACAACGGATACAAACGCGCGCCAACTACGATTTAGCCGCTTGACTGGTTCACTTCCAGCGAGCGAGGGTCATGGGCCGATCTTCCAGGGAAACGAAGAGCTTGCGGTAATGGGGATCCCCGTCTTTACGCGGGTAATAGTGCCAGCCAATTCCTGCCCAAAACTCGTCAGCGCCTTCGGAGAAAGCGATCAAGGGGTAACCTGCGTAGTGGCTGATCAGATGCCTTGCAAGCTCAGCCCCATAGTGCTGTCGGCGAAGGTCATGGCGGATCTCAAAGAACCAGATCTCTTTGGTTGGCACCGTCGAGTCAACTCCGATATAGCTATCGGAGAGCGGCCAATCTGTCACCTCAGCACGCCCGACTTCCACACTATCGGCAAGAAACTGGATGTACTCTTTGCCACCCAGGGTGTCGTCGCCGACTCGTCCAGCCCTGTCGTGCCACCAGCGGTCATCGAATCCCTCGACCACCTGGAACGGCGTCACGTAGTTCTCAACTTGCTGAAGAATTTTCAATTGTAAGCAATCCACCACTCCAAGACTACGCGAGCGCCCACCAGGTTCTGGCAGGCGCTTAGATGTGGATACTGGGTTACTGTTTGATGGCTACTACTTGGGTGCTGCCGTCGCGGAAGTGGAAAGTCACCGTACCGTCGATGTTAACGGTGCCTTTGTCGAGCAAAGCTACGCAGAGGTATGGGTTGAAGGCCAACTGTTCAAGTTCAAGGTTGGCGGTCTCTTGCCTGTAGTAGTGGTAGGCGGCTAGTCGGTTGTGCTTGTTGTGGATTTCGTCGACCACGGCAGCGTGCTCAGCTAACAGCGCCTGGTGCTGTTCGTGGCTAGCGTTGAACGCCTTCTCGTAAACCTGTTGGTCTTGCGCGACGCGTGCGTTGTGGGTGATTAGTGATTCGAGCTTTTTCGCTACCTGGTCGATCTGGGCGATCAGTCCGGCTGCTTCGACTTCGAGGTCGCTGGTGTCGAGCGCGTCGAGTACGGCGTGGTTGACGGTGTCATCGGCAGGTGAGCCGAAGCGGAGGCGGATAGCCTCGAGGAACATGTACTTGAGTCGTTGATCGCTGATGTGCCCGGTGGCGCATTTTTCCTGGCCTGCGTATTTGTGGCCGCACCGCCAGATGACCTTCTCGTACTTACTGCCCGCGTGCCAGGTTTTCGAGCCGAAGAAGTGCCCGCACTGGCTGCACTCCAAGGTCGATGAGAAGGGCCGGGTGCGATGCTGGGTTCGCTGATCTCTAGCCCCTTTAGCTATTTCGGCTTGGACGAAGTCCCACACTGCCGGGCTGATGATCGCCTCATGGCTGGCGGTGACGTAGTACTGGGGTACTTCGCCTTGGTTGATGACTTGACGTTTCGTCAGGTAGTCAGCGATGTACGACTTCTGCAGGAGGGCGTCACCCTTGTATTTCTCGTTGGTGAGAATCGCTCGTATGGATCGGTAATACCAGGTCTTGTTGCCTGCGGCGGTGAAGGTCTCTGGTTCGTCGGTGAGGGTGCGGGCGATCGTTCCGATGGACATGCCACCTAAGTACATGTTGTAGATCCGGCGCACCAGTTTTGCCTGCTCGGGGTTGACGAGGAGGTTGCCGTCTTCGCCTTTGTCGTATCCGAGGAAGCGAGAGTATGGGACGGTGACCTTGCCGTCGGCGAAGCGTTTGCGGTGTCCCCAGGTGACGTTTTCTGAGATGGAGCGGGCTTCTTCTTGCGCCAGCGAGCTCATGATGGTGATGAGGAGCTCGCCTTTGGCGTCGAAGGTCCAGATGCCTTCTTTTTCGAAGAAGACCTCCACGCCTTTGTCTTTGAGGGCTCGAACGGTGGTGAGCGAGTCGACGGTGTTGCGGGCGAACCGGGACACGCTCTTGGTGATGATCAGGTCGATCTTGCCGTCGAGCGCGTCGGTGACCATCTGCTGGAATCCGGCGCGGTGTTTGGTTGAGGTGCCTGTGATGCCTTCATCGGTATAGACCTTGACGAACTGCCAGCCCGCGTGGTCGCTGATGTAGCGGGTGTAGTAGTCGACCTGGGCTTCGTAGGACGTCACCTGATCGTCGTGGTCGGTGGACACGCGGGCATACCCGGCGACCCTGCGCAGGGTTGTCTGTCCAAGTGGAGCACCAGTGTGGAGAGCTCGGGTGGCGGGGATTGCTGTGACGGTGCGGGCCATTTAGCGTTCGCCTCGCTCGGCGCGCAGGCGCTCAGCCTCTGCCTTGGCCACGGCCCGGTACTTCGCCAATGCTTCTGGTGGTGTTGGTGCTTGCCGTGGGTTGTTCAACCCGAGCCTTTTGGCTTCTGCCCAGCGGGCACGCAAGAGTTCACCCCAGGCGGCTTTTCTTGCTGGGGTCCACGAGCTCTTCTTCAGGTTTGGTCGCCACGTGTGCGAGCTGCTGGTGCCATCGGTGTAATGAAACGTGTAATGGTCTTTTCCCTGCACAGATCCAGTGCTCGGTGGAGATCGAGTTTTGGGTTTTCGGATTGCGTACGTTGCGCACAAACGAGCAATCGCAGGACACGCATTTGATCTTCGACGTCAACGCCACAGTTTCGATGGACCAGTTCGCGCGGGCCCCGAGTTCACGGCGGCGTGCGATCTCGGTTTGAACCGCGACGAAGGTGTCGCGGTCGATGATCGCGGGGATCGCGTTTTCCACCAGGTATTGCGGCAACTGGCCGGTGTTGCGTACTGCTCGTCCAGGCCTGCCTTCCGGAGTGGACCAACGGCCCAACAGGAGGTCGCCGGTGTAGTGCGGGTTCTTCAGGATGTGACGGACCCATTCGCCGGGCATCTTGTTATCAGCCAGGTGTGGAACCCTGCCTTCGGCGATGAGCTGCGCGGCCATCTTTTCGCACGAGGTCTTCTTCATGTACTGGTCGAATATCCAACGCACCACGGCTGCTTCTTCTTCGATGATCTGCACGTCGGTGCCGTCAGCGGAGTCGGTGTAACCGTACAGGTGGAAGCCGTTCGCTTTGCCTTCTTCGAAGCCTTTCCAAATGCGCCACTTCACGTTTTGGCTGATTTGCTCCGATTCTGCCTGCGCGAAAGACGCCAGCAGGGTGAGCATGAGTTCTCCGTCAGCGGGTATTTCTCCTAGTCAGACAGGGTTTCAGGTTGTATCCATACATCACTCAAACCCTCGAGATAGTCAACGAAACTGGCTCTTTGTAGGGCGGCTAGCGGCGCATCTGGGGCGTCGAGGCGCTGGCAGACGGTGATGGCTTCGCGTGGGGTGAGGATGCCGCGTTCGAGAAGCTTCTTGACCTGCGTGAGTTGGTGATGAGCCGTCAGCTCGGCTGCCATGTTCATCGTTTACCGCCACGTGTGTTGAAGCGGTGCTGGATGTAGCACGGGTGGCAGCAGTACTTGCGTTTCACCTGGCTCGTGCGAGCAACAGTGACCTGTCGGTGGCAGTTCGCGCAGACCAGTTCTTCGGTGACCACTCTGCGGTGGGTGGCCCACCAGGCTCGTCGACAGGCCTTGGAGCAGAACTTCGATCCTTGCCGGAGCTCGATTGGCTTGCAGCAGTGCAAACACCACACTCCAACTGGGTCGCTGACCTGCTCAACGGCAGGATCGACGGTGATGCCGTGTCGCAGACAATAGGTCTTGACACTGTTGGCGTTGAGATCCAGGTGCGCGGTGATACGAGAGTAGGCAACCCCCGCAGCGCGCATCATCTGAATGTGATGGCGATCAGTCTGGTTCAGAGCCATGAGCAGGCCCTCCTGGCAACGAGGCGAAAGGTGGTCGCCTATACGCCGGTTGCACCAGACGAAACCGGACAGCAGAAACAAAGCTCCCTGCCGCGTTCGCACCCGTGGCTGGGTTTGCGCCTCTATTCAGATAAGGCAGTTATTCTTTGCTCAATTCACAATGCGGGCCGATCGACGTGTGAACCGCGACAGAGCAAGGGCGGGTGAAGATGACTGACGACGACTTTGAACTCCCGGTGTTTGTCGACGACCAGTCGTACTGAACCTGTTCAGAATGCGGCTCAGATTGTGTCCCTGACCCGTTTGCTGCAGGCGAAGGTGAAGGCATCCGTATCGCGTTCATCTGCCCGAGCTGTGGAGTGCAGTCCGTCATCGACCCGTTCGACGACCTGCGGTAAACACCAGCTCCGCAAACGCAGAAAAGGCCCCGCCACCACCTCGATGAAGGTGATGACGGGGCCAAGGGTTGATTTCGCGTGGGTTAGCTGATGCCGAGCTTCTCGTTGACGCGTTTCTGCACAGCGGCGTAGTTGGCTCCGAGGCGGCGCTTGCGTTCCTCGCCGTTGCCATAGTCTCCACGGATCACCGCATCAGCCAGGGCATCGATGTTGACGGAGGGCTTGGTGGGGTTTCCTCCGGTGAGCTTCTCGTTGACGCGCTTCTGCACGGCCGCGTAGTTGGCTCCCAGGCGGCGTTTGCGTTCCTCGCCGTTGCCGTACTCGCCTCGGATGACCGCGTCGGCGAGGGCGTCGATGTTGGCGGAGGGCTTGGGTGCGGGCGGTGTGGGCTTTGCCGGTGGTGTCGGGGCGGGCTTGGTGCCGCTCATGCGGTCGTACCAGTACTGGGCGCGTGCCATGTAGGCCGCATGCTGGCTTCCTGCCAGCGAGGCCGGGCATTCGGTGGCAGAGAAATGCTTGTGGCCGAACGGGCACCGTTGTCGAGGCAGGCCTCGGAGATACGCCAGGGCTTGGAGGAGATGTCGGCGTGTTCGATACCGATGGAGGTGGTGTTGGCTTCCCAGTTGCCTGCATGCCAGGCGGTGTCGCGATCCCAGACGAGCTGGCCGATCCGGCCGCCTGAGTCGACCTGGTAGTGGGCGGATGCTTGGCGGGTCTGCCACACGTCCCAGATGGACTTGATGGTGAGGTTGCCTGCGTTGTGGTGGATGATGACCTTGTTGATTTTCCGGCCGCTTCGCCCGGCACTGTAGTGCTTGTTCATCAGCCGGTTTTCGTCGGCTTCGAGGGTGGCCCAGTTCTTCATCAGAGGTTCTCCTTTTCTGCTGAGGTGGTGGTTTGGTTGGGGGCCTCCGAGGAACGCGCCGATGACGGCCCCGACCCCGGCCAGGCCGGTTTGGATCGTGGCCCAGATAGCTTTGAGCGACATAGAAAGTGGGTTCCTTCCCGTTTGTGGGCACACGACAAAGGCCCGTACCCAGGTGGTCGGGGTACGGGCTTTCCGTGTAAGCCAGATGTGGTTTACAGGTTGGGGCTAGTGAGGACGTCCAAAACTGTGTCGGTTAGGTCGAGGCTGCCGGTCGACGGACCGACTTCCTCGACGTGTTCGGGGCTGTTTTCGGTTGGTGGGACAGGCACCGGGTCGGGCTGGGCTGGTTCGATCGGGTGAATCACCACTTCCTCGCCATCACCTGCTTCGGCTGAGGTTTTCTCACTCATCGGTGTCATCGACCTCCGCTGTCCTCACTGCGTCATGTTGGGCTGCTTCTACAGCGTCGAACAGAACGTTGTATGCCTCCGCCTGCTCACCGGCTAAGGGCTCGTCGTAGTCGGCTAGCAGCTGTGCGATATCGGT
>NZ_JARBDD010000018.1:0-223 GCF_036577665.1 Gulosibacter sp. GYB002
GAAGTTCACCGATGAAGAGACCGGTGAAGAGCGTGACATGCCTGAAGGCACCACCTTCGCGCTGAAGGACGACATCGAGGGTGTTTGGATCGACGAGGAGACCGGTGAGATCAAGTCGTCGGCTACCTACGCTGCTCCTGCGACCAACGTGTACGAAGTGGTCGTGACCTACCCCGATGGTTCGTCGGAGACGGTTGTGGCTACTGTGAACGTTGTTGCAACT